>NZ_QKRU01000042.1:0-67223 GCF_003234055.1 Pseudomonas sp. 57B-090624 | reverse complement strand
GAAGCCCGCAGCGAAAGACTGCAGACGCATTGCGACCGTCCTTGGAGTAATGGCATATCGACATCGGGGCGGCATTTTTATGGCGCCAGCGACTTTGCTCAAGCCCTTTCCCGACCAAATGCGAACCGCTCGTCACTTCGGCCGGCCATGAAGGGCGGCAGATAATAGCCAACTACAAAACCGATGGAGGCCGAGCAGGGCCTACCCGCTCGCTGGGAAATTTCCGAATCGCAGGTAAAAAAAGAGCGGCAGTCGCCTGCCGCCCTCGGGAAAGGGGTGCCGCCCCGAGGGGCGGCCGGGGGTGGGGTCAGAGCGTCAGGTTGCGCTGTTCCTCCGTGGTCAGCTGGTTGCGTGCCTGGTCGTCCAGCTGGCCGGCGCCGAGCACCTGCACGCTGCTGCCGGAGTCGTAGGTCGGGGTGCGGCCGGCGCCTTCGCCGGAGGGCGCCACGCGCTCGTTGCCGAAGCCCAGCACCTGCACGGTGAAGATCGACGGCTGGCGCTGGCGCGAGGCGGCCTGCTGGTCGCGGGCCACGCCTTCGGCGGCGTCGCTGGCGGAGCTGGCCGCCGAGCTGGCCGAGGACAGCGCGCCGGTGTTCACCGCGGCCACCACCGGTATGCCGTTGGACTTGCCCTGCACCTGGATGTTGGCGGCGTTGACCACCTGCAGCGCTGCGATGTTGACGTTGCCGGAGACGCGGATGCCCGCCTCGCCCGCATCGATGGTGCCCAGGGGCGCCAGCAGGTCGATGTCGCCCGGCGGCACCTCGGCGATGGGGGCCAGGGTGGCGATACCGGCGCCGGTGCTGGGCACGGTGGGCGACATGGTGACGTTGCCCCAGTTGTCGTAGACCCGGCGCGGCGGCGTGTACACCAGGGTGGTCTTGGAGCCACGCCCGGCGTTGATGTCGCCGGCCGCGGACCAGGCCAGGATGTCGCCGCCGAAGGTGGTCATGATGCGGCTCTGGCCCAGCAGCACGCTGCCATTGGCGAACAGCTGGATGTCGCCCGCGCCCTGGGTGATGACCCCGGCGGTGGACGGCGGCGCTTCGCCCTCGATGCCGAACACCTGCTGCCCGCCCGGGGTGAGCATCTGGATGCTGCCACCGAAGTTGGTGTGCACCCCGGCCCCGCCGTACATCGTGATGTCGCCCTGGTAGAGGATCGGGTTGCCGGCCACGTCGTGGGTGGGGAACAGCGCGGCGATGGCGTTGCGGCCCCGCAGGTAGCTGCCGAAGCGCGGGCTCTCCGCATCGTTGTATTCACGGCCACCGGCGCGCAGCTCGGCGAAGTAGATCTCCCGGGCGAAGACCCGCTGCTGCTCCGCCGGCAGCGCGGCGTAGTAGGCGCGTGCCTCTTCGCCGCTGCCACTGAAGCCGAAGCGCTCGGCGAGCCAGGCCGCCAGCTCCACCTCGTAGGTCTTGGCCACGCCGCCACCCGCCAGGCTGCCACCGACTTCGACACGGTTGGCTGGGTCCAGGTAGCGCTGAGCGAAGGCCAGGTAGTCCGGCCCGGCGCCGATGCCGGCCTGCATGACGATATCCGCCCCCGGCCGGTTGTCGCCCGGCACGATGGCGCCGAGGCTGGTCACCGCGGCCTTGTCTTCCATCAGGATGTTGCGCCCGGCGCTGATCTCCAGCGTGCCGGGGCCAGCGACGTTGAAGGTGCTGTAGAGGATGTCGCGGCCTGCCGAGACGATGGAGATGTCGGTGGGGTCGTCGTGGATGAAGAGGTTGCCGGTGCTGGTGGCCAGGCCTGCGAACTGCGGCAGCAAGGTGCCGGTCAGTTGGCCGCTGTTGACGATATCGCGGCCGGCCATGATGCGCGCCGGCCGAGACGCTTCGTACCAGGTCTCGCCCGCCCTCGGTGCACTGGCGAAGGTGATGAGCTCACCGGTACGCAACCCGATGATGTCGCCGTTGAGGGCATAGAAGCGTGCAGGCTCGTCGGCGCCGCGGTAGGCGCTGCTGGCCCCCGTGCCACCGAAGGCGAACAGGCTGCGCCCCAGGCTACCGACACCCGACAAGTCTCCTTGGTTGGCGCCTCTGGAATCGAGGTAGTAGAACGCCGGGTTGAAGGGTGTGGCCAGGCTGGAAACCGGTGCGTTGCTGGGCGTGACGGCATAACCACCGGCATAGATCGAGTCGCCTGCCAGGAATTCCAGCTGCGCTCGGCTGCCGGGTGCCAGCAACAACGAATAGTAGGTGGTGTTCAGGCTGTTGTCCGTCCACAGCGCCGATGGGCCGTAGTAAAGGCTGCCACCTGGAGCTGCTGCACGCAGGATCGATGGGTAGACGAATCGGCCATCGGTGGCGGAGAAGTCCAGGCCACCACGAACGCTGTCGTTGAAGCCGACTGAAAACTCACCGACCTGCGTCGAGGGGGTGAGGTTGCCGCCTGCGGAGAACAGGTCGATGGCCGTGTGGTCGGTCCACAGGCTGAACCATGAACGGCCAATGCTCTTGCCGCCATCGAGATCCACCGGCTGCCAGTTGCGTGCCTGGGTCCGCCCTGCATCGGACGCCGCGCCGAGCACCAGATCACCCCGGGCGTCCAGGCTGATGGTGGCGTCTCCCGGCACCAGTATCAGGCCGCCGGTGGCGCTGGCCATGGTGGCCTTGAAGGGATCGTAGGCACGGCTTTCGCGGGGGTCCTGCAACATCTGCATCGGCCCATTGACCTGCTCGATGCCGCCAAAGGAGCCCGCGCCGGCACGCACGGCGCCACGCAGGTTGGCCAGGCTGCCATTCAAGTCGTGGCGCTGTGCGATTGGACGGCCCCTGTCGTCCACCATCGCGCGCGCTTCCAGGGCCGGGTTAAGACCCCCACCTACCTTCAGATCGAGGTCACCACCCCCGGTGAGAACCAGCTCACCGCCCACCATGCGCCCCGTCGAGCCCACCGCCAGTACCAATCCCTGGCTGCGGGTGGCGATGGTGTTGTCCAGGGTGCCCCGGGCAGCCAGCATGCCGGCGTCACCGCCGACACGTACATCGAGGTTGCCGCCCCCCAGGGTTCCGAACCCGGTGAAACCGGTGAAGGCGACGTTGTCGTTGAAGGACATGTAGGTGCCGAAGTTGATCCACCAGGCGGTGGGCACCTCGCCATTGATTCCACCGCCCTGGCGCCACAGCCAACTGCTGACGCTGGAGCTTTCGGGCTGGTCGAGTCCGCCACTGCCCATCAGCTTGGAGCCGAGGATATCGCCCGTCAGGTCGCCGCCGACGGACAGCAGCAGGTTGCCGCCATGATCCGGGTACCAGGCCCGGTAGAGGCTGCTGGCGCCACCATCGACCAGGGACTCGTAGCTGCCGCCATTCTTGCCCAGCACTGTGGTGTCTAGCGTTGTACGACCGGATATCTGGCTGAGGCTTCGCGGTTGATTGAAAGCGGCTGACGCTGCCAGATCCAGAGAAGAGGTGCCGGCCGTATAGATGCCGTACAGGGACTGCATTTTGAAATCGCCAGCACTGATCAGGTCCAGATCGCCGGTACCGACCCGGAGCACACTGAAGCGACTGGTGCCCAACGCATAGTCGTACTCGATCGGACCTTCGTCGCCCCCCCCCTCACACAGACTTTCCCAGGCGCAGACACCCGCTTCGTCGGTTTGAAATTCCAGCGCGACTTCGGCGACAGGTTTCCCCGCGTGAGTTTCATCACCATAGAAAATCATGGAGCCTTCAGCGGTCAGCACCCGTCCGGTCGCCATGCACAGGCTTTCCCACGCGCAGACACCTGCCTCGTCGGTTTGAAACTCCAGCGCAACCTCACTGACAGGTTTTCCCGCGTGAGTCTCATCACCATAGAAAATCATTGAGCCTTCTACGGTTAGCACTCTGCCGCCGCCCGATGGCTGTCCAGGCTTAGGCGTCGCCAAAAAGCCATAGTGAGTATCAGCCACGCGAAGCTCCCCACGCTCTGCATAGGGGTCCACCATCCGGGTGTCCGCCGCCTGCAGGTCGGCGCCGGCCACGGCGCGCAGCGACCAGGACTGGGTACCCTCGGCCAGCATCTGTGCCACCGCCCAGTTGCGGCCTTTGCCATCGCCGCCGCGCAGGTTGATCTTCTCCACCCCTGCCGCCAGCTTTACATCGGTACCCGCCGGGATCAGCGCCCCCAACGGCAATATCAAGGCACCCAACTGAGCAACGGTACTGGGGTTGGAAACAGTGATCGTGTTCGCTGGGCGGCTTGGCAACGCCACGCCCTTGGGCCATATCAGCCCGGTCAGGGCCGTGTCGCCAAGCAGCAGCGAGCCGCTGCCAAGAATCATGCCGGGGGCCAGGACGAGGTCGGCGCTCAGGCGGGTCCCGGCAGCATGTGCAACCGTGTGATCCGGGTTGAGGATGTCTCCCGCCAGTACCGTGCCGGCTGGCAGGGAGATCCCCGCTGTCAGCTCACCGGCTACCGGCAGGCGGGTGCCAGCAGCCAGGGTAACCGCCTGCAGAGGCAGGTCGAAATTGAGCGCCACGCCAGAGAGATAGGTAGTGCCATCCTGCAACTCGATACCCCCGCGCGGCACCACCACATCGCCGTTGAACAGCTGTTTGCCGGGCGTCAGCACCCAGCCATCATCGTCCGTCGTCTCCGGCGGCGGCATGAAGCCGTCGTTGACGCTGCCGTACACAGACAGGTCGCCGCCCGCACGGATCACCAGGTTGCCCACCTCGCCCGTGCCGTAGACGCCATTCAGCTTCTGGGTATGGGGATTGAGGCTTGCGTAGCGATAGCCGGAAAGATCCAGGTCGCCCTGCACCACCAGGTCGCCATCAGCGGTCTTGCTGACGATCTCGACGCCCGGGCGCAGGTGGAAGGCGTCGGCATAGGCGCTGTTGTTGAGGCCCGCCAGCTTGCCGTTGACCAGTGCGCCATTGGCCAGGGCGTTGTCGATGAAGGCCAGGCTGTCGGTGTGCTTCTGGTTCAGGTAGTCCTGGTCGATCTGCTGGTATTTGTGCCCGTTGACGGGGTCGGTGATTTCGATGGCGTCGTCGTAGCGCTGCACGCCGTTCACCGCGATCAGCTTGGCGCCCTGGATATCCAGGTTGCCGCTGGCGTCGATGGCGATATCGCCGGCGGTGGCGCCGCCCAGACGCGGGGCGTTCAGTTCCAGGGTGCCGCGGGCCTTGCCGTCATGCCCGCTGGTGGCGGCAGTGCCGTGGCGCAGGTCGATGCGCGCGCCATCGGCCAGGGTCAGCAGGCCGTCGCCGGAGCCCAGTTCCACCACGGCGCGGTTGGGTGAGTCGATGATCTTGCCGTAGCTGTCCACCCGCAGGCGGGTGCCGTGGGCGTCCAGCAACGCATGGCCGCCGATGGTCAGCCCCTGCTTGCCGGCCAGGCGGATGGAACCCACCCGCTCGCCGCTGGCGTCCACGGTGCCGTTGACGGTGAGCGTGCCGCCATCCACCGAGACGTCGATCGCCCCGGCCTTGAGGCCGTCGCCGATCAACAGGTCGCCCTGCTTGAGCTGGAAGCTGCGGGCCCCGAACACCTGGCCCTGGTTGAGCCGCTGGTTGAGGGCGGCGAAGTCGTCGCTGAGGCTGCCATCGCCCAGGTGCTGGGCGCGGATATCGACGCTGCCGGCCTTGAACGGCACCAGGGTGCCGCCAGCGTCGTAATAGCCGCTGCTGCCACCGAGGATGCTGCCGCGCAGGTCGACGCTGCCGGCACCCGCTGCTAGGGCGGTGGCCTTGAGGCTGCCGGCCTGGTTGTTCGTGGCCGAGAGGTCGATCACCGAGCCGGCCGCCTGGCGGATGTCGCCGTTGCGGCTTTCCAGGATCAGGTCGCCGCCCCAGCTGTACTTGTTCACGTCGTTGAAGGTGACCTTGCGCCCGGCCAGGTCGATGCGCGCGGCATCGGTGAGGCTCAGTTGCGCCTCGGCCTTGAGGCTCAGCTTGCCGCTGGGCAGCACCACGGCCCCCTCCAGCAGCAGGTTGCGGCCGCTGAGGGACAGCTCGGCACCCAAAGCGTCTCCGCCGATGCTGGGCACTGCACTGCCGTTCGGCGCACTGACGCGGATATCGCCGCCGGCGGTGATGCGGTTGACCGAGCCGGCGCCGCCGGTCATCACCGGGGTGCTGATGGTCAGGTTGCCGCCGCTGTACTGGAAGCCCTTGCCGGTGACGTAGCCGTCCTGGCGCTGGTACACCGACAGGCCGCCCTTGTGGTTGGCGGTGACGCGCTCGCTGGCGTTGAGGTTGACGTTGGCGAAGCCCACGGCCAGGCGATCGCGAATTGTCGCGGCGGTGGGTTGCGCGTCCGGCTGGTAGCCGAACTCGATGCGCTCGGCGTCGATCACCAGGTTGCCCGCACCCGTGCCGGCACCGCCGGTGATGATGGAACCGGCCTCGTTGTGGGCGCCGTTCCAGATCAGGTTGGAGGTGTGGATGCGCGCGGTCTCGCCCGCCTCGCCCTTGCCGTAGAGGGCCGGGGTGGTCAGCACCAGTTCCTTGAGCCGCGACTTGCCGTCGGCACCGTAGGTATCCAGGCTGGCGTTGCCGAAGAAGTTGAGCGAGTCGCGAGCGCCCAGCACCAGGGTCTCCAGGGCCGGCGCGCCGGTGCTGGTATCACCGCGCAGCAGGCGGTCGAGCACCTGCTGGTTGAGGGTCAGGCCGCTGGGCAGCAGGTTGCGGGCCGCGAGATCGGCCAGTGCCTCGGCGCTGCCGACATTGATGCCGCCCACTGCCAGGGTCAGGTTGCGGGTGCCGTAGTTGACCGCCTCGCCCAGTTCGAAGGCATTGTCGGTGGCCGTGCCGATGGTGCCCTCGGAGTAGAGCCCGGTGGTGCCGCTGCAGATGCCGTCGCACACACCGATGCGGATGCTGCCCGGGGCCTTCTGCGGCTCCTGCGGGTTGGCAGCGTCCGGGGCCAGCATGTTCAGGTAACCGTTGGAAACCGCCAGCACGCTGTTACGCCCCGGCTTGTAGATATAGCCATCGCGGGAGTCGCGGGGCGCCGCGCCCTGGCCCAGGGTGTCGATGCTGGCGCCCTGCTCCACCGTGATGCCACCGGTGGGCCCGGCGGTGACCAGGAAGACCTCCGGGGCCTTGAGGATCGCGCCGCTGCGCAGTACCAGGTTGGCGGTGCGGGCCACACTCCCCCCCGAGCTACTGGCACCGTCGTCGAACTGGATGAAGTTGCCGCCCTGGCCGTAGAAGGAGCGCGCATAGGCGCCGATATTGAGGCTGCCGGCGCCGATGGCGTTGAGGGACTCATCGGTCAGGGTCACGCCGTTGAAACCGGCAGTGGGCCCTCGCCCGGCCTTGACGATCTCCAGGTTGCCCGTGGAGGTCTGGGTGATGCTGGAGGTGCTGCCACGCCCCCCCTCGCCGCGCGCCTTGAGCAGCTCGCCAGCGAAACTGAAGCTGGGCTGGTCGGTGGTGTTGTTCGCGAAGCTAAGGTTGAAGGCCTTGGCATCCCTGGGCATCAACGCGGCGGGAATGCCCAGGCGCGCGGCGTCGGCCAGGAGGAACTGGCTGAAGCTGGTTTCGTTGTACTGGGAGTAGCGGCGCAGCATATCGGCCGAAGTGATGATCACCTGGCTGGCCAGGCTGTCCCGCGCGCCGCTGGCCAGGCCCAGGGTGCCGGCAGTGGACCAGGAGCCATTGCGCATGGCCTGGGTGGTGATGGCACCGCCCTGCCCAGCCAGGCCGTTGACCTCCACGCGGAAGGCCCCCGGCAGCAACGCATAGGTGGATGGCAGCAGCGTATAGGTGCCCGCCGGCAGGCCCGGCACGCCGGCGCCGATGGTGATCTGCTGGCCCACCCTGGGGTCGACCGCGCCGCCCTTGCCCCCTTGGGGCGCGTAGCCGGCCTGCACGCCCGGCACGATGGCGTACACCGGGTTACTGCTCAGGGCCGGCAGCAGGAAGCCATCGGCACCGTACTGCATCAGGGGGCTGAAACGCGCGTCGGTGGAGCCACCACGGCCGGAGACGAAGCCGGCACCCACCAACTCACCGCCGCCGGAAACATCCACGACCGCACCCTGCTCGACATTGATGACCTGCCCAACGAGGTCGACCTTGCCCGGCATCAGGCTCTGCCCTTCCTTGAGCAGGTCGTTGGACAGGGAGACACCGTCGTAGAGCCAGGTCTTGCCGTCCACCGTGCCGCCGTAGGGAATCACCAATCCGGCGCCACTGACCGAAGTCAGGCTGCCCGGTAGCAGGTTGACGGTGCTGGCCGGAGTGGTGGGCGTGCCCGAGTAACCCAGGATCAGGTTACCGAGCGGTGCGCGCAGCACGCCCCCCTGGTTGATGACGTCTGCCTGCAGACGCAGCTCGCCGAAGGCCGAATAAGGAACGGCAGGGGCGTTGGTACCGATACGACCGATATCGATCCTCGATGCCCGGACGGCTCCCTTGACCCCCGTCCCCGGGTAGATCTGCGCAGCGACCAGTCCCAGCGTACCCGGCGTGGATAGCTGTGCCCCGTTATCGCTGCGGGTGCTCAGCAGGCGCATATCGCCATGGCTGCGCAACTGCATATCCGCGAAGCCACGCCGATCGACCGTCCGGATCGATCCGTCAGACATCACCAGATTGCCCCACGCGCCCACCTTGACCAGATCGCGGATGTCCAGCAGGCCATCGGCTGAAAGGTTCAACCGACCAGCTGCCGCCTGTTGCGAGACCCCACCCTGGATCGCCGTACTGGTGGTACCCGTTATCACACCGGTCACTTCGGCCGACGCGGCGAAGCGCACGGAGTTACCGTGCAGGTTGACGGTCGAGTTACCGGCAGCGACCTCAGCCAGGCCATATGCACCCGCATAGAGGTTGAGCGCGTTGGCCATGGTCAGGTCCAGGCTGCCATCGAAGCTCAGCAGCCCGGAGCTCATGAGCGAGAGGTTGTCGAAGCCACCCTGCTCCACCTGGTCCACCGCCAGGCGGGCGTGACCGAATTCCAGCAGCGGAGCACCCTGATCAGGACTGACCCCTGCCGGCAGTTCCGGACCTTGCTTGTACTGCCCCAGGATCAGCTCGCTTTCCTTGCGCTGGCTGTCCGGGAGCGACGAGTTGTTAGCGTAGACACTGGATCCGAGCGCAACGGACAGACTTCCGCCCGCCGCCCCGGCGCCTCCGGCCGAGGCCTTGAACTGACCATCCAGATAGAGCCCGTTGGCCCCGGAGAAAGCGATGCTGCCACCGTGGCTGGCAACAGGCGTGGCACCCATCCCGACAATATCCAGGACAGCCTGGGTACCCGATGCGTCCAGCCGGGCTCCTTGACTGACCACGACGAACGAACCCGCCCCGGTAGTGTCACCCTTGGCGTGATCGATTTCGCCACCGATAACGATGCTGCCGCCATTACGCACGAAGCCATAGTGGTTACCACGGCTATCCACCGCTGTCGCTGCGCGGGCGGCGGCATCCAGAACGGCGTGGTCGCCGATCCAGATCGGGCGGTAGGTGCCCATCGACATTTGGGCAGCCGCCACGACCCCAGGAGCGACTGAATTGATTGCGATGGAGCCGCCCCAGGCATTCAGCGTGCCGTCTACAGTCACCCGCCCCACGCTCGCCAGCTTGATCGACTGCCCAGGGTCGACGTTGAGTACGGACCCCTTGCCGATCAGCAGTTCCGTGGCGGAAATGTTCGCGGCACTGGTGCGGTCACTGCCCGCCTGCAACGACAGGCTCGCGCCCTGGCGCTGGGTCAGCACACCCTTGGCAGCATCCTCCAGGTAGACGGGGGGCGTCCAGGTTTCCAGGGCATCGCGGGGTGCACCGCCGGTGGCCAGGCTGATCGCCCCATCGCCCTGCCGGTAGACCGGCATGCTCACGTCCACCCGGGTGCCCTCGGCCACTTCCAGGCCGCGGTTGCCCTCCACCTCGTAGGCGGAGAAGCCCTTGTCGAAGAAGTCGCCGCGCAGCAGCAGGGTGCCGGCATCGGCTGAGGTGGCGCTGTCGCTGATCAGCACCTTGCCGGCCTGCAACGCCAGGGTGCCACCACCCTTGACGCCCTGGCCGCGCAGGTCGCCGCCCAGGCTCAATACACCGCTATCGCCCGTCCCGCTGCCGGCGTTGGCCGCCAGGGTGACATTGCCGCCCTTGCCACCCTGCAGCTTGCCGTTGGCCAGCAAAGCGGCACCGGAGGAGACGTCCACCAGGCTGCCGCTGCCCAGCAGGGTGCTGCCGCTGCTGCGCAGGGAGATGCTGCCGCCATTGAGGTAAGGCAGCGCACGGCTGTCGTTCGGGTCCAGCAGCTGGTTGCTCCACAGGCCGCTGGCATCGAGCTTGACGCCCTCGGCGACCTTGACGGATGCCGCCCCGGCCAGGGTGGTATCGGCCTTGCCGTTGGCGGTGATCTGGTTGAGCACGTTGCCCAGCTGGATGCTGCCGCCATGGGCAGTGATGTCGGCATTCACCTCCACCTTCGGGCCATACAGGGTGACGCTGCCCGCCGGGGCCACCTGCAGGTCGCCATCGACACGGATGCCTTCGCTGGCGGCCACCTTGACCGCCCCGAGGTTGAAACCGTTGAGCTGAGCACTGTCGAGGTAGAGGGTGCCCTGGCGGCCGGCCGGCAGGGCCGAACCCAGGTCCAGCCCATCGGCGATGCGGGTGCCGCCCTCGCCGAGGATCACGTTCTTCAGGGTGTTGGCATCGGCGCCCAGGGCGTATTCCAGGGTGCCGCTGCTCTTCACGTACCAGGGGGTGTAGCTGCCCACCACCAGTTGCGCGCCACGGGCCACGGCCTTCTGCGACTGGCTGTAGCCGTCGAGCCCGGCCTGGGCGCCACGGGTCTGGCGCTCGCCCTGGTAGGTGTCGCTGGCCAGGGTGCCTTCCAGCACGGCGTTGCGGGTGCCGATCACCAGGGTGCCGGCGTCGCGCCCCACGGTGTAGCCGCCTTCCTTGCGCTCGTTCGGGGCGATCAGCGGGGTGTAGTAGTAGTCGGTCTGCCCCCAGCGCTGGCTGTGGTCTTCGTAGCCCTTGTAGAGGCCGGTGTAGAGGATGTCCCCCGGCGCGCTGGAGAGCTCGTAGAGGCGCCCGTCGGCGCCCTTGAGCCAGGTCTGCTTGATAGTGCCGGCCTGCACATCCAGGGTGCCGCCGGAGAGGTTGATCTGCGAGCCGGCCTGGGTCACCACCTCGTTGCCGGTGAAGCTGACGGTGCCGCCCTGGGCCATCCACTCCGCCACGCTGTGGCCCTGGGTACCCAGGTAGCCGCTGACTTCCAGCAGGCCGCCGGCGGTGTACCAGCGGTCGGTGGCGTAGCCGTTGGTGCCGGCGGGCACGAACACCAGGTCGCGCACATCGACCCAGATATCGTTGTTGTTCAGGCCGCCACCGTCGCGGTTGACCGAGGAATCGCGCTGCTCGTTGCCCTGCAGGTTGACCTTGACGCTGTTGGACTCCATCGCGACCTTGACCCCGGTGGCACCGGAGACGTCGATCACCGCGCCATCGCGCACCAGGCTGCGCTGGCCGGCGTTGACCGCCACCTGGCCACCGGTGGCCAGGGTGATGGAACCCTTCTGGAAGTCCACGGTGCCGCTGCTGTCGATCTGCACCAGGGACAGGTCGCGGCGGAAGGTATCGCCGGGAATAACCTTGCCGTCCAGAGTCACCGCCGGCGCGATCAGCGCATCGCGCTGGCTGTCCAGGGCCGTGGCGCTGGCATCCAGCAAAATGGCTGTGGTGCTGCCCTCGCCCAGGGTCACGCTGCCGTTGGCGCCGGTTGCGGTGAGGTGCACCGTGCCGCGGGCATCGGCCGAAGTGCTGGCCATTGCCGCGCCGTTCTGGCGCACCTGGTTGCCCGCCAGGGTCACGTCGCCGCTGGCAGCGAGGATCACCCCGCTGTTGGTCACCGTACCGGTGCCGCCGACGGTCACCTCGTTGCCACGGGTGGTGGAGGTCGGGCTGCCGTCGGTGCCATAGCCCTTGCGGATGGTGAAGCTGTCGCCCGCCGCCAGCAGCGCCTGGCCCTTGGGCGTGGCGATGGTGCCGGCGTTGTCCACCTCCTTGCCCAGCAGCAGCACGTAGCCGCCACCGGCCGTGGAGGTGGCCGGCGCGGCGGTGTTGAGCTGCGCACCCTGCTCCACGCGGATGGCGCCCTGGGCGTTGGTGAAGGCCGGGTTGCTGCCGCTGTAGAGGCCGCCGGTCTTGAACTGCTCGTCGCTGAAGTCGGTGGCCGCGGCCACCAGGTTGCGCACGTTGACCTGGCTGCTGCCGCTGAACACCACGCCGTTGCCGTTGAGGATCATCACCGTGCCGTCGCCCTTGATCTGGCCCTGGATCTGGCTCGGCGCCGTGCTGTTGTTGACCTTGTTCATCAGGGCCCAGCTGGCGTCCTGCTGGAAGGCCACGGTGGTGTCGCGGCCGACGTTGAAGGTCTCCCAGTTGAGGATGGCCTTGTCGGCGGTCTGCTTGATGGAGACCAGCACCTTGCCGTTGGCGTCGGTCTGCACCGGCCCCTCGGCGTTGACGAACAGCGGCTTGCCGTCCGGGCCGATCACCACGTTGAGGCCGTTGCCGCCCAGGCCGTTATGAATGGTCTGCGGCCCGCTGGAGGCGGCAGCGCGCCCCGCCGCCTGCGCGGCCTGGGCCGCAGCGATGGCGGCCACCGTGTTGTTCATGTTGGCGAAGCTGCGCCCCAGGCGCTCCTGCACCCGTTGCTGCTGGGCCAGGGGCGGCGGAGTGCCCGGCGCCGGGGTGGTCGGCCGCGTGGCACCCGAGGCCTGGGCCGCGCCCTTGGCGGCGAACCAGGCGGCGCTGAAGGCCGGCTCCGCCTGGGCGCCGCCGGCCAGCAGCATCAGGGCGATGGCCTGGGCCAGGGGCTTGAGCGGCAGGAAGCCGTCGTGGCGGTTGGCGGTGCGGGAAGCGGGCTTGCTCGGCTGGGAACGCATCACTACGGATCCTTGTGTTCTCGCGAAAGACGGGCGCATCGCCCTCCCCTGAGGTGCGCGCCATGGCTATACCCCAAGGCGGTGCCAGCGGCCTCCGACCGAACTTTTGTCATGCAAAGTTCATCTGCCCGGCAGGCGGCTGAAACAGGAAAACCGGCAAGGGCGCGAGGCCATTGCCGGTTCTGTGGAGCGAGGACCCGATTAAGGGCTTAGAGCGGACGGCCGATGCCGTTGCAGGCAGTGGTGTTACCCACGGCCAGGGAGCTGGTCGCCAGGGAGAAGGTGTTGCGGATGGCGTTTTTCCAGTCGTTGTTCAGCGGGATCAACTTGGCAGCGATGATGGCTGCGTCGTTGTTGGTGGTGGTGCTGTAGTGACGGGCCAGCAAGGTGCGCACGGCCGAGGTGTCGGTGCTGTCCTTGTAGCACTGGTTGAACACCAGGAAGGTGTAGCCAACAACCTTGTAACCGCTGGACGGGTTAGCCAGTACCTTGGCCCAGTTTTCCGGCTTGGAACGATCTTCTGCAGGCACGCCGGCAGCGTTCGACGGCGGGGCGATGGTGCTCAGAGCGGTGGTGACGTTGCCGACGGTGGGCAGCAGGCCGTTGACCCTGGAGACTACGGCGTTGCTGGTGGCGTTGACATCTTCCGGACCGACGTAGCCGATAGCGCCTTCGGTAGCCAGAACAGTGCTGGCCATGGCGGGGCTGCTGGCAACAGCGACGGAGCCAGCCGGTGCGGTGCCACCTACAGCGGTGAGGAAGGTGCTGCTGGTGGAGAACTTGCTGGAGCACTGGCTGTTCAGGTGACGGGTGAAGATTTCGCTGGTGCCGCTGCTACCGGAACGGTAGTGAACCTTGATGGCGGTGTTCGGGTAGCTGGCGTTGACCTGGTTCCAGGTGGTGATGGTGCCCGAGAAGATGTCGCAGAGCTGGGCGCTGGTCAGGTCCAGGTTGTTGACGGCGGTGCCGTTGGCCAGGGTCAGCTTGTAGGGGAAGGTGACCGAGGTAGCGGCGGACGGAACCTGGATGATCGGGCCCCAGTTGGCGGCGCTGGAAGTGGGAACGGCCGGGGACTGGTGAGCAGCCTGATAGGTGCTGAGTTCGGTAGCGGACAGGATGGAATCGCTGCCTGCGTAGTCGACGCTTACAGCGGGGCTGTAGACCTGGTCCAGAGTGCCGTTGTCATCCAGGTCCCAAACGAAACCGTTGGAGTTGTTGGTCAGGAAAGCAGTCTTGCCAGCGCCGCTGCCCACGCCGATGTAGTTGTTGAAGCCCGGGTAGGGAGACGAGCCATTGAGAATGCCCAGGGGAGCAGGCTTGGCGGGAGTGCTCGGAATACCATACAGGTTCTGCGGCAGAGTGGCGCCGCCACCGACTACGGCAGCCATGGCCTGGGCGGAGCACAGGCCGGCGACGGCCATGGAAACAGCGAGAACATTGCGCTTGAACATGAAGAATCTCCTTTCATCGTGTCTGGACGTTGAGTGGTTCGCTCTTGCATCACGCTGCGGCCTGGCCCCGAGCCACATTCCCCTGCTCGTCGGTGGGCTGGCCACGAGATAGACGTTCTCAACTTCCGGTGACAGAGAAAGGAAAAAACCTCGGGAGCTTGTGCGGATTTTTTCCAGTATTTCTCGGGAGTTAGCGAAACTTTCCTGACATGTCGGCCAGTCCCTCCAGCCATTTTCCACGGGGTGCGGATCGCCCTCTCCCGCCATTGCTGAGCCGGGCCCACGTTGCATGACGGAAGGATGAACCCGAGTGGCGCGAAGACGGGGCTCTGGAGTGAGGGGCAAGGCTGGACGTGGGCGAATTCATTGGCTCTGTCTGCGTTAAGTGTTGCTAGAGGATTTGAGCCCAGCTGATTGCCGAGTTCTGGTGATGCTTCTGGTTTCGCCCCCCCGGGCGAGTCCCTTTTAACAATCGTCGGAATGCCGAACCACTTAAAAGGAACCAAAAGGGCTTGCCCCATCATCCGGCCCCGGCTTCGCCGGGGTTCCCTCACTCCATCGTCCTATCGGGGGCCGGCGCGATGGGCCATCCATGGCCTGGCGCGCCTCTCGCGGCATCCATGCCGCTCGTCCCCCTGCGCAACGACTGCGTTCGGCCTCCTGGAGGGGCGTTGGCGGCTGCTCCAACTTTTTCGGCCAGCGCATCGCCACGTGGTGCGCACGGGCTTTCGTAGGATGGCGTAGAGCGAAGCGAAACCCATGCGGTGGCGGTGGCAGAAATACTTTGGTGCCCGGAAAGCACCGTGCTTGAGCGCTTGCATTAAAACCACAATAGCTAACGCCGACAGCGCCAATTCATTCGCGAATGAATTGGGTACTGTCGGTGATGGCCCGAGGATGAACACCGTGCACACCGCCGCAGAGTGCTTCCGGAAAATCCCAGGTGCGCGCAGCACACCCTACGTCCGGGGCACTTGTGAAACGGTTCTCCCAGGGGAGACGAACGCCCTACTGCACCAACTGGTTGATCTCGATGATGGGCAGCAGCACGGCCATGACGATGGTCAGCACCACGCCGCCCATGACCACGATCATCAGCGGCTCCAGCAGTGCGGTCATGCCCATGGCGCGGCGTTCGATGTCGCGGGACAGGGTCTGCGCGGCGCGGTCGAGCATGGGCGGCAGGGAGCCGGTCTTCTCGCCGCTGGCGATGAGGTGGATGAGGATGGGCGGGAACACGCCGCCGGCCTTGAGCGCGCTGGCCAAGCTGATGCCCTCGCGCACGGCGAGGGTCGCGTCGGCGACGCAGGCGGCCAGGCGGTCGTTGGCCAGGGTTTCGCGGGCGGCGTCGAGGGCGCGCAGCAGCGGTACGCCGGCGCTGCCGAGAATCGCCAGGGTGGAGGCGAAGCGCGCGGTGTTCACACCCAGCACGAAGCGCCCCAGCAGGGGCAGGCGCAGCACCCGGGCGTGCCAGGCCAGGCGCGCGGCAGCGTCGCGCAGGTACATCCGCCAGCCCCAGAAGGCCCCGGCGATGCCGGCGAAGCAGACCACGCCCCAGGCACGGACGAAGTCGCTGGCCTGGAGCATCACCCGGGTCAGCGCGGGCAGGTCCTGGCGTGCCTGGGAGAAAGCGCTGACCACCTGGGGCACGACGAAGCCGAGGAGGAAGACGACGATGCCGATGGACACCAGCCCCACCACCGCCGGGTAGATGAAGGCGGTGAGGATCTTGCCGCGCAGGTTGTTGCGCTCCTCGATGTAGTCGGCCAGGCGCTCCATCACCTGGGCCAGGTTGCCGGATTCCTCGCCGGCGGCGATCAGCGCGCGGTAGATGTCGGGGAAGTCGCGCGGGCGCGCCGCCAGGGCTTCGGCCAGGCGCATGCCGCTGCGCACGTCGGTGCGCACCGCGCCCAGGGTCTCGGCGATATGGCGGCGCTCGGCCTGGTCGACGGTGGCCGACAGCGCCGACTCCAGCGGCAGCCCCGCCGCCAGCAGGCTGGCCAGCTGGCGGGTGGCCCAGGCCAGGTCGCCATCGGACAGGCGCGGCGCGAACAGGCCGCCAGCGGCGCTGCCACCGCCCTCCTCCTCGGCCAGCTCCAGGGGCGTCAGGCCACGGGTGCGCAGCAGGCCCATGGCGCTGCGCGGGCTGTCGGCCTCCAGGGTGCCGCTCTCGATGCGCCCGCTGGCATCGGCGGCTTCGAAACGATAGCGGTGCATCAGGCATCCCTCGTGACGCGGAGGATTTCCTCGGGCGTGGTGAAGCCGCCCTGCACCCAACGCTCGCCGTCCTCGCGCATGCTGGCCATGCCGGCGGCGCGGGCGGCTTCGCGCAGGCTCTGCTCGGCCTCGCCCTGGTGGATCAGGCGGCGCATGTCGTCGTCGATCACGAAGAGTTCGTGGATGCCGGTACGGCCGCTGTAGCCGGTGTTGTTGCAGGCCGCACAGCCCACCGCGCGCCATTGCCCGGGGAAGGCCGGGTCGGGTTCGCGACATTGCATGCAGAGGCGGCGCACCAGGCGCTGGGCGAGCACGCCGAGCATGCTGGAGGCCAGCAGGAAAGGCTCCACGCCCATGTCGGTGAGGCGGGTGACGGCCGAAACCGCATCGTTGGTGTGCAGCGTGGCCAACACCAGGTGCCCGGTGAGCGAGGCCTGCACGGCGATCTGCGCCGTCTCCAGGTCGCGGATCTCACCGATCATGATGATGTCCGGGTCCTGGCGCAGGATGGCGCGCAGGGCCAGGGCGAAGCTCATGTCGATGCGCGCGTTGACCTGGATCTGGCTGATGCCCGGCAGGTCGTATTCCACCGGGTCCTCCACCGTGAGGATGTTGCTGGTGGCGGCGTCCAGCCGCGCCAGGGCGGCGTAGAGGGTGGTGGTCTTGCCGCTGCCGGTGGGCCCGGTGACCAGCACGATGCCGTGGGGCTGGCGGATCAGCCGGTCGAGCCGCTCCAGCAGCGTCGGCGCCATGCCCAGGGTCTCCAGGCGCAGGCGCCCGGCCTGCTTGTCCAGCAGGCGCATCACCACCCGCTCGCCATGGCCGGTGGGCACGGTGGACACGCGCACGTCGATGGGCCGCCCGGCCACGCGCAGGGCGATGCGGCCGTCCTGGGGCAGGCGTTTCTCGGCGATGTCCAGCTGCGCCATGATCTTGATCCGCGACACCAGCGCCGCGTGCAGCGCCTTGCGCGGGGCGACCACGTCGCGCAGCGCGCCGTCCACCCGGTAGCGCACCACCGAATGGGTCTCGAAGGGCTCGATGTGGATGTCGCTGGCCTCGTCCCGCGCGGCCTGGGTCAGCAGGGCGTTGATCATGCGGATCACCGGTGCGCCATCCTCGGTATCGAGCAGGTCGGTGACCTCGGGCATGTCCTGCAGCAGGCGGTCCAGGTCCACCTCGCTCTCGGCGGCGCCGACCACTGCAGCAGCGCTGCCGGTGTCGGCGTAGGCGCTGGCCAGCAGGGTTTCCAGCTCGGCCTCGGTGACCCGCTGGATGGGCGTAGCGCCATGGCGGCGGCGCACCTCCCCTATGGCCCAGCCGGGGGTGCTGGGGCTCACCAGCAGCACCGCGCCCTCCCCCTCGCCCTGCAGCAGCAGGCGCTGGGCGCGGGCCCAGGCGTAGGGCAGCGCGCTCATGGCTGCTCGCCCGGGCGCAGCGGCACGGCGCGCATGGGCCGGGGCTGCGGGGCCGGCAGGGGCGCTGCCGGCTCCGGCGGCATGGCCTGTTCGGCCGGCGGCAGCTGCGGCGCCTGCATGTCGCTGAGGGACCACTTGCGCTCGGGCTGCAACGCGCCCTGGGCACGGCGGATGAAGTCGTAGCGGTTCAGGGTGATGCTGCGGCCCACGCCGTCGTCGCGAATGATGTAGGGCCGCAGGAACACCATCAGGTTGGTCTTGGTCCGTGCGCGGCGGTCGCTGCGGAACAGCGCGCCGATGCCGGGCAGGCTGCCGAGCCCGGGCACGGCGTCGCTGCTCTGGACGAAGCTGTCCTGCAGCAGCCCGCCGAGCACCATGATCTGCCCGTCGTCGAGGAGGATGCTGGTGTCGATGGCGCGCTTGTTGGTCACGGTGCCGGCATCGTTGTCGGCGCGCTCGTCGACGCTGCTGACCTCCTGGTAGATGTCCAGCTTCACCGTGCCGCCTTCGGAGATCTGCGGTCGCACGTTGAGGCGCAGGCCCACTTCCTCGCGCTCGATGGTCTGGAAGGGGTTGTTGCTGGTGCCGCCGCCGTTGGTGACGTAGTTGCCGCTGACGAAGGGAATGGTCTGGCCGACGAAGATGCTCGCCGCCTCGTTGTCCAGGGTCAGCAGGTTGGGCGTGGACAGCACGTTGGTGCCGCCCTTGCTCTTCAGCGCGCGGGCCAGGACCTTGAGGTCGAGCACGCGACCGATGCCGGGGATGTCCACGCCCCCGGACACCTTGCCGATGCTGAGGCCGCCCGGCAGCACGTCGATGCTGTTCTTGGCGGCGGTGTTCAGGCCCGCGCCCCCGAGGTTGGCGCCCCCGATCCAGCCGTTGCCGGCCAGGTTGCCGGCCTGCCACTGGATGCCGAACTCGCTGGTGTCGTCTTCGCTGACTTCGACGATCAGGCTCTCGATCACCACCTGCGCACGGCGCTGGTCGAGCAGGTCGATGACCTCGCGCAGGTTGCGGTACAGCGGGTCGGGCGCGGAGATCAGCAGGGTGTTGGTGGTGGTGTCGGCCTGCACGGTGACGCCGTTGGCGGAGAAGGCCACCGCGCCCTCCTGGCCGCCCTGCCCCTTGGCTGCCGACAGCAGGCCGCCGCCCGACTGCCCGTAGCCACCGGAGCTGCCGCCCTGCCCGTTGCTGCTGGTGGCGGTGCCGGAGCTGGAACCGCTGCTGCCGGTGCCACTCTGCGTGCTGCCCCCCAGGTTGCCGCCATTGAGCTGGGCACGGCTGCCGTCGCCCTGCCCGGCGCTCTCGCCCTCGCCGGTGAGCAGGCCGCGCAGCGCCTGGGCCAGTTTGTTGGCCTGGGCGTTGCGCAGGTACACCACGTGCAGGTTGCTGGGGTTGCCCTGGGCGCTGTCGAGCTTGGCGATCAGCTGGCGGGCCAGCTCGGTGCGTTCGGGGCTGCCGGTGCGCAGGATGATGCTGTTGGAGCGCGGGTCGCCGATCACCGCGACCTTCTGCGTGGCGTCGTTGCCCGGGCTCTCCATCAGCTCGGCGACCATGGCGGCGATGTCGGTGGCGATGCCGTTCTGCACGGGCACCACGTCGGTGTCGATGGAGCCAGGCACGTCGATGTTGGCGATGATCGCCGCGACCCGTTCGAGGTTCTCCGCGTAGTCGGTGACCACCACCGTGTTGTTGCCCGGGTAGGCGTTGATCGGGTTGTTCGGCGAGACGATGGGGCGCAGCACCGGGATCAGGTTCACCGCGTTCTCGTACTGCAGGCGGTAGGTACGGGTGACCATGCCGTTGCCCGCCGGACGGTCGGCGTCGCTCACCGGGCCGCCGAGCAGCTTGGCGTCGGCCTCGGGTACCACCTGGCTGACGCCGCCCACCTCCACCACCGAGAAGCCCTGCATGCGCAGCGCCGCCAGGAGCATGTCGTAGGCGGTGCGGGCCGGCACCTCGCCCTCGGAGACCAGGGTCAGCTGGCCCTTGACCCGGGGGTCGGCGAGGAACTGCCGGCCGGTGGCGCGGGACAGCGCACGCAGCACGGCGGGGATGTCGGCCTCGACGAAGTTCAGCTGCACCGGCTGCTCGCCCAGCACGGCGGTGCGCGTGTCCCGGGGCGGCGTGCCGGGGTGCCGGGCGGCCTGTTGCGCGCGCTGCGCCCGCGCCACCTGCTGCTGGCGCTCGGCCTGGGCCTGGATGCGTTCGCGCTCCGCCAGGGCATCACCCTGCCCCACCTGGGCCATGGGCCGGCCCAGCTCGCTGGCGGCTGGGATCGGCAGCGGCGGCGTGCCCCCGGACTGACTGCAGGCAACGAGCACCGCCGCGAGGGAAATCGCCGCCCCGTGCCGCAGCGTCCGCCGCAGCCCTTGTCCATCGAACCGCTTCATGAGGATTCCTTAGCGCCTGGCGCCTGTTCCATGCCGACGACGCCGGAAAGCCGGGCGTCCGTCCGTTCGCTTTCTGTCCCGCCGTCGCGCCGCAGCCGCACCTGGCGCAGCTCCAGCGGCAGGCTCGGGGTCACGCCCAGCAGCCAGTCCATCACCCCTTGCGCCGGGGCGCCTTGCAGTTCCAGCTGCCAGTGCGGGCCTTCCGCCCGCAACTGGTAGTGCCCGGCCAGGCCGTTGCCATCCAGACCCTGGCGCAGCAACGTTTCCAGGGATGCACCGGGCGCCAGGGCGGCGGGCCCCTGCACCTCGGCCAGCACCGCTTCGAGGGTCTGTGCCTGGGCACGCAGGCGCGGCAACTCGGCCTGCCAGTGCTCGATGCGCGCCAGGGGCGGTTCGATCAGGGCGAACCACAGCAGCATCGGCGGCAGCGCGATGGCCGCCAGGCGCAGGATGCGCCGGTCGCGCGGGCCCAGCCGCTGCCAGCGCTGGCGGGCCTGTGCCGTCTGTTCGCGCCAGGTGCCACGCAGTTTCAGCAGGCGCTCATTCATCGCGGCCGGCCTCGCCGCTGGGGGCGTCGCCCGGTGGCAGCGGCTTCAGGCTCCAGCCGTCCGCGCCGATGGCCGCCTGCAACCCGGCCTGGGCCAGGCTCGCCTGCCAGGCAGGGTCCGCCGGGGGCTTGCGCGCGCCGGCACGGGGCGTCAGGCGCAGGGTCTCGCCGTCGTAATCGATGGACTCGATGGCGCCCAGGGCGAAGGGCATGGCGCCAACGGCCTGCTGCACCAGGGCGGCGAAGCGGCCGGGGCCATCCTGGGTGCCGCCGGCAAGGCGCGCGTCGCGCTGCTGGCGGGCTTGCTGCAAGGGGTTGAGCACCACCGGCAGCTGCGGGAAGACCTGTTTCACCCGCTGCGACATCTGCTGCTTGAGTGCCAGCCCCTGGTGGGCCATCTGGGTGGCGTGCAGGTTGAGGCCGAGGGTCCAGACGCCAACGGCCAGGGCGCAACAGGCCAGTGCCCTGCCCCAGCGCCGTGGTCCCCGGGCGGGCCCTTCCAGCCCCTGCAGCAGGTTGCAGGCGGGTGCCGGGCCGGTCCAGCGGCGGCTGGCGGCGACGGCCTCGCCCGGCAGGCCCTCGGGTACATCGCCAGGCCAGCGCGGTGCCTCGCCGCTCTCCAGCAGGCGCGGCAGGCAATCTTCGGGCAGGGGATGCACCCAGCCGCCCTGAACGTTTTCACGCACCAGCAACTGGCCGTCACGCAGTTGTGCGCAGGCGGCCCCAGCGTCGACGTTCAGGAAGAACGGCGCGCCGTAGAGGCCGCGAGGCTCCAGCGCACATTGCCGCAGGCCCTGCAGCAGGCGCTGCAGGCGCTCCCGTTCGAGCCAGGCCAGCTGCACCCGGCCATCGGCCTGGCGCGGGCCGTGCACCAGTTGCAGCCCCTCGCAGCCGCCGAGCACCAGGCCGTCCGCCGCGCAGCGCACGGCATCCCCCAGGCGCGCGGCGGGCAGCGGCGGCAGTTCGAGGCTGGCCAGCAGGCTGTCGTCCGGGTGTAGGGTCAGCTCCACGGCCTTGCCCCGGGCCTGGCGACCCAGTTCGGCGAGGCTGGCCCGGCCCTCGCTGGCGAGGTGGCCCTGGCGATCCAGCCAGGCGTACTCCACTTCGGCCTCGGGGTGCAGCCCGGCCAGGGGTGGCAAGGCGATCCGCAGTGACGCGCTCATGCGCCCACCCGCGTCCAGACGATGCGCGGCTGGCCTTCCTCGGCACGGAACAACAGCGCCTCCACCGGGCTGCGGCGCTCGCCGGCCCGGGCCAGGCCGCGCACCAGGAACCACTCGCTGGTGATGCCGATGCGCACCCGCTCGGTGGTCAGGTCCGGCATGCGCAGGCGGTTGAGCACATCACCGCTGTTGATGAACCACTGCCCGCGGTCGCGCTCGGCCACCAGGGCGCGGGCGCGCTCCAGGCCAAGGCCGGGCACCCGCGCGGCGATCACCTCGGCGCTGGTGGTGTTGCCGTTGACCCAGGTGGGCACGGGCAGCAGCGTGACGAAGGGTGCCAGGCGCTGCAGGGCATCGGCGGGCACGCCGGGCAGCCCGGCCAGGTCCTCCAGGCGGCGCAGCATGGGGCGCTTGGCTTCGATGGCGCGATCCTGCGCCTCGGGCGAGGTCAGCCGGCCGCTGTCGAAACCGCTGCCCCCGGCCGGCTCGCTGCGGGGCGGCGGGAGGCGGTAGGCATAGCCGTCGATCACCCGGCGGGCGATGCGCGAGGCCGCATCCGGCGGCACGCCGAGCAGCGCGCAGAGGCGTTCGAAGGTGGCCATCTCCAGCGGGTCGAGCTGGTCGTCCTGCACCAGGTTGCGCAGGTTGAAGCGGCCCTGTTCGTCGATGATCGCGCCCTCGAAGGCGGCGCCCTCGCCCAGGTTCAGGTTGCGCAACGGCTGTGCCCAGGCCTGGTCGAGACGGGTAGCCGGCTCGCGCAGGCGCGCCTCCCAGAGCCGCTGGCGGCTCCACTCCAGGGCGCCGCGTGCGGCCCAGGCGCCCTGCAGGCGCTGCTGCTCGCTCTCCACGGCGCGGGTGATGCGCGCCTGGCGGGCGATCATGCCGGCGGCGATCACCGCCACGACGGTCGCGATCAGCAAGGCGCTGATCACCGCCATGCCGCGCTGGCTGGCCAGGGGATGCACGGCGCGGCCTACAGCTGCCAGGAGCCGATGTCGGCATTCACGCCCTCGCCCTCGGGCTGGCCGTCGGCCCCCAGGGAGAAGATGTCCACCTCGCCGTTGGCGCCGGGGTTGAGGTAGTTGTAGGGGCGACCCCAGGGGTCGTTGGGCAGGCGTTCGAGGTAGGAGCGCCAGTTGCTCGAGGTGGCATTCGCCGGGCGTTCCACCAGCACCTTCAGGCCCTCGTTCTGGCTCGGGTAGCGGCCCTGGTCGAGGCGGTAGAGCTTGAGCGCCTGCATCAGCCCGCCGATGTCCTGGCGCGCGGCGGTGGCGCGGGCCTGGTCGGGGCGGTCGAGCACCTTGGGCACCACCATGGCGGCGAGGATGCCGAGGATCACCACCACCACCATGATCTCGATGAGGGTGAAGCCCTGCTGGCCATTCCGGCCGCGAACCGGGGAGCTGAACCGCGCGATATCCATCTCGACACTCCTTGGGTCTGCCTCGGCCCGCTTCCATGGAGGCGGGCCTGTCCTGTCGACCCGGATTGTTCCAAGCGCATATGTCACTGGTATTGAAAATCCTCGGGAGGATTTCCCCCGCGTCCGGCCACGACGCCCGTGGCATGGGGGCTGCGGGCCGGCGGGCCAGGGCTACGGCGCACCGTCCTCCGGTGTTTCCGTCAGCGTTTCGTCAGACGCCGGCGCTAGGCTGGAGCCTTCTTCCCCGCCCCGTGACCCGCTCATGAGCAAGGCCCACGCAACGCCCCGGCCAGCGGCCGGTTTCACCCTGATCGAAGTGCTGGTGGCGCTGGCCATCGTCGCCGTGGCGATGTCGGCGGCGGTGCGTGCCGCCGGGCAGATGACCCAGGCCGACGGCTTGCTGCGCGACCGATCCATCGCCCTGCTGGCGGCCCAGTCGCGCCTCGCCGAGCTGCGCCTGGAGGGGCTGCCGGGTGTCGGCCGCAAGGTGCTGGAGTGTGATCAGGGGCGCCTGCGGTTGAGCTGCGAGCAGCGCGTCACCCCGCTGGGCGACCTGGTGCAGCTGAGCCTGCGCGTGTACGACCGCGAACGTGGCGGCCCGCCCCTGGCGCGCCTGGAAACCCTGGTGGCACGCGACCGCCTGCAGGTGACGCCGTGAACTCAGCGCAGGGACGGCAGCGGCGGTGCCTCGGGCAGGCGGGCGATGGACAGGCGCTGGGTTTCACCCCCCCGGGCGATGATCACCGCATCGCCTTCGATGGCGTCCAGGCGCACGCCTTCGCCCAGGCTCTCGCCCGTGAGGAAGGCGCGTGGCGGTGCATCGTCGATGGCGAGGATGGCCACGGCACCGCGCTCCCCGGCGAACAGCCCGGTGAGGCGCACGTCCAGCTGGCTGGCGCGGCTGGCGAACCATTGCGCCGCCTCCCGGGCGGCGGCAGGCGCCGGCTGCGGGGCCTGGCTGAGCGCCTGGGCCTGCTGGGGCCTGGGGTCGCCCAGCAGCAAGCCCCAGGTGACGAGGCCGGCCAGGGTCGCCGCCAGCGCGGCGCCCTGGACCCATGCGGCGGGGTTGAAGCGGCTGACAAGGCGCATGCGACGGTTCTCCGGAAATTCCTGGCGCCGACGCTAGCAGCCGATCTTCACGGTTTTATGTCATCTCCTCCCGAGTGTGCCGGGCACGCGCAACGGGGCTTCACCCTGATCGAGCTGATGGTGGTGCTGGTGATCGTCGGCATCGCCACGGCAGCGGTGAGCCTGAGCATCCGCCCCGACCCGGCGCGCCTGCTGCGCGAGGACGCCAAGCGCCTGGCGCTGCTGTTGCAGAGCGCCCAGGACGAGGCCCGTGCCGACGGACGCGCCATCGCCTGGCAGCCGGATGAACGCGGCTACCGCTTCCTGCGCCTGGAAGATGGCGGTGCCGATGAGCGGGTGTTCGCCGGCGACCCGCAGCTGCGCCCGCGCACCTGGCAGGTGAGCCCGCTGGAGGTGCGCCTGAGCAGTGGCCGCTGGCTGCTGATCGACGCCGAGTGGATCGGCGAGCCGGCGCGCATCGAGCTGTCGGATGGGCACAACAGCGTCAGGGTCGTGCGCGAGCCCTCCGGCCGCATCGAGGTGCAGTGATGAGGGGGCAGCGCGGTTTCACCCTGATCGAGGTGATGGTGGCGATCCTGCTGATGGCCCTGGTGTCGCTGGTGGCCTGGCGTGGCCTGGACAGCGTGAGCCGCAGCGACGCGCACCTGCAGGCAGCGGCCGAACGCAACGATGAACTGCTGCGCGCGCTCAACCAGTTGCAGCGCGACCTGGCCCAACGTGCCACCACCGAGCTGCTGGAGCCGTTGCGCCCGGACGCCGACGCGGGCGCGCTGCCGATCCGCTCCGGGCCGCCGGCCCTGGTGCTGCGCGGCGGCGGCAATGGCCCGCCGCGCCTGGAGCTGGTGCGCGTGGCCCCCTCCCGCCCCGGTCGCCTGCTGCGGGTGCGCTGGTGGGTGGAAGGCGACACCCTGTACCGCGCCGCCTCCTCCCCCGGCACGCGCTACCCGCTGCCGGCCCCCGACAAGGGCGTGGCGGTGATGAGTGGCGTGAGCGACTTCGACCTGCGCACCTGGCGGCCCGGCAAGGGCTGGGCCGCCCTCACCGGCACCCCGGTGGAGAACCCCGGCGGCCTCGAACTCACCCTCACCCGCCAGACAGCGCAAGGCACCGAGCACTACCGCCAGGTGATGGGGCCGTTCGAGTGAACCCCGGCGCACACGCGGTGGGAGCGAGTTCATTGGCGATGGAATGTCCGGTCGCTCGCAGCCTGTTGCCGGTGGCAGGTCGTTCGCGGCTGAAGCCGCTCCCACACATTGGAGCCGTCCTGGCACGGATGTAGGTTGGGTTGAGGCACGAAGCCCAACGCAGCAGAGCCGAACCCCGCACCGTTGGTGCCTCGCTGCGCTCGGCGCCAACCTACGGCACCGTGCTTATCCCGGACCACGGTGTTAACCGGTGTGTAGGGTGGATGACGCTCCACCCATCCACCATCGCGGCCCCGTGCAACACCGCTGGTGGAGGTAAAGAGCGACCTCCACCCGCAGTCTGTAGCCTGGGCTTTAGCCCGGGGATACCGGCCGCCTCGCTCCCGGGCTGAAGCCCGGGCTACCGTCGACAGGGTCACCTTTACTGCGGTTTGAGGATCAGCGCGCCCAGCGGTGGGAGGTCGAGCACCAGGGAGTGGGGCTGGCCGTGGCTGGTCTCGTCCTCGGCGTGCGCTTCGGCGAGGGTGCCGGCGTTGCTGCCGGCGTACCCTTCGGCGTCGCTGTTGAGCAGCACCTGCCAGGTGCCGGGCAGCGGCACGCCGATGCGGTAGCCCGAGCGCGGCACCGGGGTGAAGTTGTGCACCACCAGCAGCGGCGCGCCATCCCGGCCCTTGCGCAGCCAGGCGTAGACGCTGTTGGCCTTGTCGTCGCCGATCAGCCACTGGAAGCCGTCGGCGACGCCGTCCAGCTGGTGTAGGGCGGGCTCGGCGCGGTACAGGGCATTGAGTTCGCGCAGCAGGGTCTGCACGCCCTGGTGCTCGCCGTAGCGCAGCAGGTACCAGTCCAGTTCGCTGTCGTGGCTCCATTCGCGCCACTGGCCGAACTCGCAGCCCATGAACAGCAGCTTCTTGCCCGGATGGCTCCACATGAAGCTGAGGTAGAGGCGCAGGTTGGCGAACTTCTGCCAGCGGTCGCCGGGCATCTTGTCCAGCAGCGAGCGCTTGCCGTGCACCACCTCGTCGTGGGAGATGGGCAGGATGAAGTGCTCGGAGAAGGCGTAGAGCAGGCCGAAGGTCAGTTGGTGGTGGTGATGGCTGCGGTTGACCGGGTCCTCGCTGGCGTACTTCAGGCTGTCGTGCATCCAGCCCATGTTCCATTTGTAGGCGAAGCCCAGGCCGCCCTCGCGGGTGGGCCGGCTGACGCCGGGCCAGGCGGTGGATTCCTCGGCTATCACCAGCGCGCCCGGCGCCTCGGTGGCGACCACGTCGTTGAGATGGCGGAGGAAGTCGATGGCCTCCAGGTTCTCGCGGCCGCCGTGGCGGTTGGGGATCCACTCGCCGTCCTTGCGCGAGTAGTCGCGGTAGAGCATCGAGGCCACGGCGTCCACGCGCAGCCCGTCGATGTGGTAGGCGCGCAGCCAGTGCAGCGCGGAGGCCAGCATGAAGCCGTGCACCTCGGTGCGGCCGAGGTTGTAGATGTAGGTGTCCCAGTCCTGGTGGAAGCCCTCGAAGGGGTGCTCGTACTCGTACAGCGCGGTGCCGTCGAAGCGGCCCAGGCCGTGGGCGTCGGTGGGGAAATGCGCCGGCACCCAGTCGAGGATGACGCCGATGCCGGCGCGGTGGCAGGCATCGATGAAGGCGGCGAAGTCACGCGGGCTGCCGTAGCGCGAGGTGGGCGCGAACTGCGACAGCGGCTGGTAGCCCCAGGAGCCGCCGAAGGGGTGCTCCATGATCGGCAGCAGCTCGATATGGCTGAAGCCCAGCTCCAGCACGTAGGGAATCAGCTGTTCGGCCAGCTCGTGCCAGTTGAGCACGCGGCCGTCGTTGCCGCCCTCCTTGCGCCAGGAGCCGACGTGCACCTCGTAGATCGACAGCGGGCGGTCGTGGGCCTGGCCGCGCTGGCGGCCGTCCATCCAGTCCTGGTCCTGCCAGTGGAAGTCCAGCGGCGCACTGACCACCGAGCCGGTGGCCGGCGGCAGTTCGGTGGCCAGGGCCACCGGGTCGGCCTTGAGCGGCAGCAGGCCGTGCTGGCCGAGCAGCTCGTACTTGTACACCTCGCCCGCCTGCAGGCGGGGCACGAAGAGTTCCCAGACCCCCGCCGGGTGACGCAGGCGCATGGGGTGGCGGCGCCCGTCCCAGCCGTTGAACGCGCCCACCACGGAGACGCGCCGGGCATTGGGCGCCCACAGGGCGAAACGCACGCCGGGCACGCCCTCGTGCTCGGTGAGCTGGGCGCCGAAGACCTTGCCCAGCTCGCGGTGGTTGCCCTCGGCGAACAGGTAGAGGTCGGTCTCGCCCAGCAGCGGGCCGAAGGCGTAGGGGTCCTCGGTTTCCTGCACGCCTTCACTCCAGTGGATGCGCAGGCGGTAGCGCTGCAGCTGCGCGGGCCGGGCGATGAACAGGCCCGGCGTGGCGGCCTGTTCGAAGGGGCACAGGGTCTGCCCGCTGTCGCCATCCAGCAGCTCGACGCCCAGGGCGCCCGGCAGGTAGGCGCGGACCACCGGGCCCTGGTCGTCGTGGTGCGGGCCGAGGAAGGCGAAGGGGTCGCCGTGCTCGGCGCGCACCAGTGCCTCGATCTGGGCCCGGTCGGCGCCCTGCTCCATTGCTACGTCATTCATTTCTTGCTCCCCAGGAGATGGCGACCCAGTTCCACCAGCCCCAGCATCGGCACATCCAGCCAATCGGGGCGGTAGCGGGCTTCGTAAAGGATTTCGTAGGCGGCCTTCTCGATGCTGAACAGCGCCAGGGCGGCGACCTCGCCGTCACGCTCGTGCCAGGCGTGCGGCAGGTTGGCGGCGGCCAGCCGATAGGCTTCATGGAAGGCCGTGCGGGCCTGGCTGCGGTAGGCGCTGGCGATGCGCTGGCGGGCCGCCTCGGCCTCGCTGGAAGCATCGGCGCCCTGGGCGTTGCGCAGCGCCATGGCGGCGGCGTAGTCGAAGGAGCGCAGCATGCCGGCCACGTCTTTCAGCGGGCTGTGGTGGGCGCGGCGCTCCTCCAGGCTGCGGGTCGGCTCGCCTTCGAAGTCGATGATGAAGGCGTCGCCCTGGGCCACCAGCACCTGCCCCAGGTGCAGGTCGCCGTGCACGCGGATGCGGATGCCGCCGGCGCTGCGCCGGGCCAGCCTGTCGACCACCTCCAGCAGCCCGGCCTGGTGGCTGCCCAGCCAGTCGGCCAGCGCCCGGGCGGAATCGGAAAGGCCCTCGCGGGATTCGGCCACCCGCTCCAGGGCCTCGCGCAGCTGCACGCCGACGCTGTGGGCCCAGGCGTCGGTTTCCGGCGTGTCGCTGCCCCGGTAGCCGAAGTCGGGGTTGTCGCTGGGGCGGGCGAGCACCTCGTGCATCTCGCCGAGGCGGCGGCCGAGCATGCGGGCGAAGGCCTCCAGTTCCACCAGCGCGGTGTACTGGCTCTCCAGCCCGGACACGCCACCGGCCAGCTCGTCACGCACGGCGCGTTCCAGGGTGTTCTGCGTCCATTGCCAGGCATCGCCCTGGTTGCTGAGGAAGGCCTGCAGCACCATCAGCGTGTGCGGCGTGCCGGCTTCGTCGACCCGGCGCACCTCGCCCAGCAACGGCGGGATGTTGGCGAAACCCTGCTCGGTGAGGTAGCCGCCCATCTCGGTTTCCGGGTGGATGCCGGGCAGCACGCGGCGCACCAGCTTGAGCACCATGCTCTCGCCGATCACCGCCGAGCTGTTGGACTGCTCGGCGGAGACGAGGTTGACGTCGCCGTCCAGGGCGCCGATGAAGTCCACCAGGCGCGAGGTCGGGGCGAACTGCAGCTCGCTGCCCTGCCAGCGCAGCACCTGGCCGCGACTCAGCTGGCGCACCACCTGGCGGACGAAGCCCGGCAGGGTGAAGGCGTCAGTGAGCAGGCCGACCTGGCGACCCCGGCGCAGGCGCGCCAGGGCCAGTTGCTCGGGCACGGCACTGCCCCCCTGGTGCTCGGCGACGAACGCCAGGGGCAGCTGGTAGTGCTCGCGGCGCTCGCCGTCGCGGCACTCCACCTCGGCCAGCACGCAGAGCGCGTCCGCCTCGCCGAAGGGCACGGCATAGAGCAGGCGCACCTCGCCCGCGCCGTCGCCGGAGAACCAGCGACGCTTGGGCAGGTAGGCCGGCAGGGATTCCCGCGCCAGGGTGCCGCCGGCGGCGCCGCGCAGCAGCTCCTGCAGGTCGTGCTTGATGACCAGGGTGGGCAGCTCGGGCAGCCGGTCCACGGGGGGTACGTGCCAGGTGGGCATTTGCGCCTCGTCTGCGAGAAGGAACCAGTAGAAACCGTAGGGCGGCAGGGTCAGCAGGTAGCTGAGCTGGCCGATCGGCGGGAATGGCGAGCCACCGACCATCTCCACCGGCACCTTGCCGTCGTAGGCGGAGAGTTCGAGCTCGGCGGCCTGGGCGGCGCGGGACAGGTTGGCCACGCAGAGGACGATCTCGTGGCGACCGTCGGGCCCGGTGTACTCGCGCAGGTAGGCGAGGATGCGGCGGTTGGCCGGTGACAGCATCTTCAGGCTGCCGCGCCCGAAGGCCTTCTGCTGCTTGCGCACGGCGAGCATGCGCCGGGTCCAGTTGAGCAGCGAGTGCGGGTCGCGGGCCTGGGCCTCGACGTTGATGGTCTGGAAGCCGTAGAGCGGGTCCATGATCGGCGGCAGCACCAGGCTCGCGGGGTCGGCGCGGGAGAAGCCGCCGTTGCGGTCGATGGACCACTGCATGGGCGTGCGCACGCCGTCGCGATCGCCGAGGAAGATGTTGTCGCCCATGCCGATCTCGTCGCCGTAGTAGAGGGTCGGCGTGCCGGGCATGGACAGCAGCAGGCTGTTGAGCAGCTCGATGCGCCGGCGGTCGCGCTCCACCAGGGGCGCCAGGCGCCGGCGGATCCCCAGGTTGATGCGCGCACGGCGGTCGGCGGCGTAGTAGTCCCAGAGGTAGTCGCGCTCCTGGTCGGTGACCATCTCCAGGGTCAGCTCATCATGGTTGCGCAGGAAGATGGCCCACTGGCAGTTGGCGGGGATGTCCGGGGTCTGCCGCAGGATGTCGGTGATGGGGAAGCGGTCTTCCTGGGCGATGGCCATGTACATGCGCGGCATCAGCGGGAAGTGGAAGGCCATGTGGCATTCGTCGCCCTCGCCGCTCTCGTTGCCGCCGAAGTACAGCTGGGTGTCCTCGGGCCACTGGTTGGCCTCGGCCAGGAGCATGCGGTCGGGGTACTTGGCGTCCAGCTCGGCGCGGATGCGCTTGAGCACCTGGTGAGTCTCGGGCAGGTTCTCGTTGTGGGTGCCGTCACGCTCGATCAGGTACGGGATGGCGTCCAGGCGCAGGCCGTCGACGCCCAGGTCGAGCCAGAAGCGCATCACCCCGAGCACTTCGCGCATCACCTGGGGGTTGTCGAAGTTGAGGTCGGGCTGGTGGGAGTAGAAGCGATGCCAGAAGTACTGGCCGGCCACCGGGTCCCAGGTCCAGTTGGACTTCTCGGTGTCGAGGAAGATGATCCGCGTGCCCAGATAGTGCTGGTCGGTGTCGGACCAGACGTAGTAGTCACGCGCCCTGGAGCCCTTCTTCGCCTCGCGGGCACGCTTGAACCAGGGGTGCTGGTCGGAGGTGTGGTTGATGACCAGCTCGGTGATCACCCGCAGGCCGCGCCGGTGGGCTTCGGCGATGAAGCGACGGGCGTCGGCCATGCTGCCGTAGTCGGGGTGCACGCCGCGGTATTCGGCGATGTCGTAGCCGTCGTCGCGCCGTGGCGAGGGGTAGAACGGCAGCAGCCAGATGGTGTTCACGCCCAGCTCGGCGATGTAGTCGAGCTTGTCGATCAGGCCGGGGAAGTCGCCGATGCCGTCGTTGTTGGAGTCGAAGAACGACTTCACGTGCACCTGGTAGATCACCGCGTCCTTGTACCAGAGCGGGTCGTTGAGGAAGGCGGCGGGCCGCTGTCTCTTGGCCATGGCGCTGATCTCAGGTCGCGGCGCGGATGCGCCAGATGCCGAAGGGCTGGTGCCAGGGCTCGATGCGCATCCACTGGGTCTTGCCGTACCAGGTCCAGGTGTGGCCGTTCATCAGGTCCTCGCCCTGGGTGGCGGCGTCCTCGGGCAGGCCCAGCTCCCACAGCGGCAGCTCGAAATGCGCCTCCTGGGCGTTGTGCGGATCGAGGCTGATGGCGATGAGGATGAAGTTGGAGCGGTCGGCGGTGCGCTTGCCGAAGTACAGGATGTTGTCGTTCCAGGCGTTGTAGACCTGCAGCCCCAGGTGGGTCTGCAAGGCCGGGTTGGCGCGGCGGATGCGGTTGAGCTGGGCGATCTCGCTGACGATGTTGCCGGGGGCGCGGTAGTCGCGCTGGCGCAGCTGGTACTTCTCCGAATCCAGGTATTCCTCCTTGCCCGGCACCGGTGCCGACTCGCAGATCTCGAAGCCCGAGTACATGCCCCAGAGGCCGGAGCCCATGGTGGCCAGTGCGGCGCGGATGAGGAAGGCGGCGCGGCCCTGGCCGTGCAGCGGGAAGGGGTTGATGTCCGGCGTGTTGACGAAGAAGTTCGGCCGGTAGCAGTCGCACAGGGGCGGCTGGTTGAGCTCGGTGAAGTACTGCGCGAGCTCCTCCTTGGTGTTGCGCCAGGTGAAGTAGGTGTAGCTCTGGGTGAAGCCGACCTTGCCCAGGCGCGCCATCACCGCCGGCCGGGTGAAGGCCTCGGCGAGGAAGATCACCTCGGGGTGGGCGGCGCGGATGTCGGCGATCAGCCATTCCCAGAACGGCAGCGGCTTGGTGTGCGGGTTGTCGACGCGGAACAGGGTCACGCCCTGCTCCACCCAGCCCTTGACCACGTCGCGCAGGGCCAGCCACAGGTCGGGCTGGGCGTCACGGGCGTAGAAGTCGACGTTGACGATGTCCTCGTACTTCTTCGGCGGGTTCTCGGCGTGGCGGATGCTGCCGTCGGGGCGCCAGCTGAACCAGCCGGGGTGCTGGGCCAGCCAGGGGTGGTCGGGGGAGCACTGGATGGCGAAGTCGAGGGCGATCTCCAGGCCGTGCTCGCGGGCGGCCCGGACCAGGGCCTGGAAGTCCTCGCGGCTGCCCAGCTGCGGGTGGATGGCCTCGTGGCCGCCCTCGGCGCTGCCGATGGCGTAGGGGCTGCCGGGGTCGTCCGGGCCGGCCTTCAATGAGTTGTTCGGCCCCTTGCGGTGGGTGCGGCCGATGGGGTGGATGGGCGGGAAGTAGAGCACGTCGAAGCCCATGGCCTGGATCTCCGGCAGCCGCGCGATGACGTCGCGGAAGGTGCCGTGGCGCTTGCCGTCGTTGGCCGCCGAGCGTGGGAACAGCTCGTACCAGCTGGCGAATTCGGCCTGCTTGCGTTCCACGTCCAGCGGGTACAGCGGGCTGCGCACGCGATGGGGATGGGCCTCGACCCGGGTCACGGCGGCCACGGTCTCGGGCGCCAGCAGCAGGGCCACGCGCGCGTCGATGGACGGGGTCTCTTCCAGGCGTGCGAGCAGCGCCTGCAGCTCGTCCACCAGGCCCGCCGGGGCCTGTTCCAGGGCCTGGCGCAGCAACAGCTCGCCTTCCTGCAGCTCCAGCTTGATGGGCACGCCGGCACCGTGCTTCTTCGACAGCTCGTAGCAGTAGCTGCCGTAGAGGTCCCACCAGGCTTCCACGGCGAACACCACGCGGCCCACGCGTGGCGGCACGAAGCTGGCCTGCCAGTGGTCGTTGCCGAGGAACTCCAGGGGCACGCGCTGCCACTCGGGGTCCTCGACCAGGCGCCAGAGCACCTGGCCGGCGAGCTTGTCGTGGCCGTCGGCGAAGATCACCGCGGTGACGGTGCGGGCCTCGCCCTCGATGGCCTTGGCGGCGAAGCGACCGCCCTCCAGCTGGGGCTCGACGGACTCGATGGCGATACGCGGGAAGGCCAGGGCCTCATCCAGTTGCAGCGCCCCGGAAAGGCGCGCGGCGGACTCGGCTGGGGTGTTCAGGGACATCGGGCTGGCTCCTTCTGACCGGCGCATGGAGGCCGGCTGGGGCCGCGCCGGGTTGCGGAAGTGGTGTGCTAGTTCCGAGCCCGGGGGGCGGGCAAAAGTTCGAACTTTCGTGTGCGGATCGACAATCCCCTGCGCCCGGGCACTGGCCATGGCCCCACACCGTCCGGAGCGGGCATAATCCACGGCTTTCATCCAGCGGCTCCGCCTTCCATGCGCATTCACGTCACCTTCATCGATCGCGTCGGCATCACCCAGGAAGTCCTCGCCCTGCTCGGCGGGCGCAACCTCAACCTGGACGCGGTGGAAATGGTCCCGCCGAACGTCTACATCGACGCGCCCACCCTCAGCGCCGAGGTGCTGGACGAGCTGCGCGGCGCGCTGCACAAGGTCCACGGCGTGCAGGAGGTGACGGTGGTGGACATCCTCCCCGGCCAGCGCCACCGGCTGCAGCTGGATGCGCTGCTGGCGGCCATGACCGACCCGGTGCTGGCGGTGGACCAGGACGGCCGCGTGCTGCTGGCCAACCCGGCGCTGCTGGCCCTGCATGGCGGCGAACTGGAAGGCGCGACGCTGGCCCAGCTGTTCGCCGACGACAGCCTGCACAACGTGCTGCGCGAGCAGGGTTTCCGCCTGCCGCTGCGCGAGGTGACGCTCAAGGGCCAGGCGCTGATGCTCGACGCCGTGCCCATCACCGAAGGCGAGCACCTGGCCGGTGCGCTGCTCACCCTCTATCTGCCCAACCGCATCGGCGAACGCCTCTCGGCCCTGCACCACGATCACGCCGAAGGCTTCGACGCGTTGCTGGGCGACTCCCAGCCCATCCGCACCCTCAAGGCCCGCGCCCTGCGCGTGGCGGCCCTGGATGCGCCCCTGCTGATCAACGGCGAGACCGGCACCGGCAAGGAGCTGGTGGCGCGGGCCTGCCATGCCGTCAGCGCGCGACACAACCAGCCGTTCCTGGCGCTGAACTGCGCGGCCCTGCCGGAGAACCTCGCCGAAAGCGAGCTGTTCGGCTATGCCCCGGGGGCCTTCACCGGTGCCCAGCGCGGCGGCAAGCCGGGGCTGCTGGAGCTGGCCAACCAGGGCACGGTGTTCCTCGACGAGATCGGCGAGATGTCGCCCTACCTGCAGGCCAAGCTGCTGCGCTTTCTCAGCGATGGCTGCTTCCGCCGGGTGGGCGGCGACCGCGAGGTGAAGGTGGACGTGCGCATCCTCAGCGCCACCCACCGCGACCTGGAGAAGATGGTGGCCGAGGGCAGCTTCCGCGAGGACCTGTTCTACCGCCTCAACGTGCTCAACCTGGACGTGCCGCCGCTGCGCGAACGCGGGCAGGACATCCTCCTGCTGGCGCGCTTCTTCATGCAGCAGGCCTGCACCCAGATCCAGCGCCCGCCCTGCCGCCTGGCGCCGGGCACCTATCCGGCGCTGCTGGGCAACCGCTGGCCCGGCAACGTGCGCCAGTTGCAGAACGTGATCTTCCGCGCCGCGGCCATCTGCGAGAGCAGCATCGTCGAGATAGGCGACCTGGACATCGCCGGCACCGCCGTCGCCCGGCAGAACGACGGCGAGGTGAACAGCCTGGAGGAGGCCGTGGAGAACTTCGAGCGCGCGCTGCTGGAAAAGCTCTTCACCAGCTACCCCTCCACCCGCCAGTTGGCGGCACGGCTGCAGACCTCGCACACCGCCATCGCCCACCGTTTGCGCAAGTACGGGATACCCGGCAAGAGTTGATACAGCACCTCAATAATTATGTATATCCATCTGTTTTCATTCATTTTTTATTAAAACCACCACGTAGGATGGGTAGAGCAACGCGAAACCCATCGTGAATGTGCTGGAACACAGCATGGGTTTCGCTTCGCTCTACCCATCCTACGGCGCATAACCTCATCTAATTTCTATAAAAACAACCCAATATATTGATTTATAAATAATTAAATCATGACTCGAACTGATCCGTAGCGAATTCGCTACAGCGTAACGACTCCGTAACATCCGGCCCTGCACCCCGTCGTTCCTGCCGTTTCCCTTGCATCCCGCCCAAAAGCCCCACTTTCTGTAGCGTTTTCGCTACACCCCTCTTCGCGCAAGACCTCGCGAATCACGCCCAAGCCCTTGTTTTATCTGGCCATGACCATCCTGGCACCACCCTTGCTAACTAGCCGACCAGACAGCACGGGACGTCGTCCCGTGCGGGGGTCCATAGAGCGCCCGGCAAAGAACCGGGCCAAAGCATCGAGGAGTTCCGAATGAGCGAGTTGCGTTTCACCGCCGAACACGAATGGCTGCGCCTGGAGGCCGATGGCCAGGTGACCGTGGGCATCACCGAGTACGCCCAGGAGGCGCTGGGCGACGTGGTCTTCGTGCAGCTCCCGGAGCTCCAGGCCTATGCGCAGGGCGCGGAAGTCGCGGTGCTGGAATCGGTCAAGGCCGCCAGCAACATCGTCATGCCGCTGGACGGCGACGTGCTCGAAATCAACGAGGCCCTCAACGACAGCCCCGAACTGGTCAACGAAGACCCGCTCGGCAAGGGCTGGTTCTTCCGCATGCGCCTGGCCGACAACGCCGTGCTGGCCGACCTGATGGACCGCGCCGCGTACGAAGCCCTGATCAAGAACGCCTGAGGAGCCCGACCATGCCCATCCAGACCAACGCCCTCGGCACCGCCAACGAATTCATCGCCCGCCACATCGGCCCGCGCGACGCCGACACCCAGGCCATGCTCGACCAGCTCGGCTACGCCGACCTGGAAGCCCTGAGCACCAGCGTCATCCCGGACAGCATCAAGGGCACCAGCGTGCTCGACATGGGCCCGGGCCAGAGCGAAGCCGACGCCCTGGCCGCGATCAAGGCCATCGCCGGCAAGAACCAGCTGTTCACCAGCTACATCGGCCAGGGCTACTACGGCACCCACACGCCCTCGCCCATCCTGCGCAACCTGCTGGAAAACCCCGCCTGGTACACCGCCTACACCCCGTACCAGCCGGAAATCTCCCAGGGCCGCCTGGAATCGCTGCTCAATTTCCAGACCCTGATCAGCGACCTCACCGGCCTGCCGATCTCCAACGCCTCGCTGCTGGACGAAGGCACCGCCGCCGCCGAGGCCATGACCTTCTGCAAGCGCCTGTCGAAGAACAAGGCCAGCAACGCCTTCTTCGCCTCCCGCCACTGCCACCCGCAGACCCTCGACGTGCTGCGCACCCGCGCCGAGCCCCTGGACATCGAAGTGGTGGTGGGTGACGAGCGCGAGCTGACCGACGCCGCGCCCTACTTCGGCGCGCTGCTGCAATACCCGGCCAGCAATGGCGACCTGTTCGACAACGCCGAGCTGGTGGAGCGCTTCCACGCCGCCGGCGCCCTGGTGGCCGTGGCCGCGGACCTGCTGGCCCTGACCCTGCTCAAGGCCCCGGGCGAGTTCGGCGCCGACGTGGCCCTGGGCAGCGCCCAGCGCTTCGGCGTGCCGCTGGGCTTCGGTGGCCCGCACGCGGCCTACTTCGCCACCCGCGATGCGTTCAAGCGCGACATGCCGGGCCGCCTCGTCGGCGTCTCCATCGACCGCCACGGCAAGCCGGCCCTGCGCCTGGCCATGCAGACCCGCGAGCAGCACATCCGCCGCGAGAAGGCCACCAGCAACATCTGCACCGCGCAGGTGCTGCTGGCCAACATCGCCAGCATGTACGCCGTCTACCACGGCCCGCAGGGGCTGACCCGCATCGCCAAGCGCGTGCACCAGCTCACCGCCATCCTCGCCCAGGGCCTGGCCAAGCTGGGCGTCACCGTCGAGCAGCAGAGCTTCTTCGACACCCTGACCCTGGCCACCGGCGCGCGCACCGCCGAGATCCACGCCAAGGCCCGCGAGCACCGCATCAACCTGCGCGTGGTCGACGACCAGCGCCTGGGCCTTTCCCTCGACGAGACCACCACCCAGGCCAGCGTCGAAGCGCTGTGGGCGATCTTCGCCGACGGCCAGGCCCTGCCCGCCTTCGCCGAGCTGGCCGCGACCATCCCCAGCCGCCTGCCCACCGCACTGCTGCGCGAGTCGGCGATCCTCGCCCACCCGGTATTCAACCGCTACCACTCGGAAACCGAGCTGATGCGCTACATGCGCAAGCTGGCCGACAAGGACCTGGCGCTGGACCGCAGCATGATCCCGCTGGGCTCCTGCACCATGAAGCTGAACGCCGCCAGCGAGATGATCCCGGTCACCTGGGCCGAGTTCGGCAACCTGCACCCCTTCGCCCCGGCCGAGCAGTCCGAGGGCTACCAGCAGCTGACCTGCGAGCTGGAAGCCATGCTCTGCGCCGCCACCGGCTATGACGCCGTGTCGCTGCAGCCCAACGCCGGCTCCCAGGGCGAGTACGCCGGCCTGCTGGCCATCCGCGCCTACCACCTGAGCCGTGGCGACGACCAGCGCGACATCTGCCTGATCCCGCAATCGGCCCACGGCACCAACCCGGCGACCGCCAACATGGTCGGCATGCGCGTGGTGGTGACCGCCTGCGACGCCCGCGGCAACGTCGACATCGCCGACCTCAAGGCCAAGGCCGAGGAACACCGCGACCGCCTCGCCGCGATCATGATCACCTACCCCTCCACCCATGGCGTATTCGAGGAAGGCATCCGCGAAATCTGCGAGATCATCCACGCCAACGGCGGCCAGGTGTACATCGACGGCGCCAACATGAACGCCATGGTCGGCCTCTGCGCCCCGGGCCAGTTCGGCGGCGACGTGTCCCACCTGAACCTGCACAAGACCTTCTGCATCCCCCACGGCGGCGGCGGCCCGGGCGTCGGCCCGATCGGCGTCAAGGCCCACCTGGCGCCCTTCCTGCCCGGCCACGGCCATCTGGCACGCAAGGAAGGCGCGGTGAGCGCCGCGCCCTTCGGCAGCGCCAGCATCCTGCCCATCACCTGGATGTACATCCGCATGATGGGCGGCGCCGGCCTGCGTCGCGCCTCGCAGATGGCGATCCTCAACGCCAACTACATCGCCCGTCGCCTGGAAGAGCACTACCCGGTGCTCTACACCGGCACCAACGGCCTGGTGGCCCACGAGTGCATCCTCGACCTGCGCCCGCTCAAGGACAGCAGCGGCATCAGCGTCGACGACGTGGCCAAGCGCCTGATCGACTTCGGCTTCCACGCCCCCACCATGTCCTTCCCGGTGGCCGGCACGCTGATGATCGAGCCGACCGAGAGCGAGTCCAAGGAAGAACTGGACCGCTTCTGCGACGCCATGATCCGCATCCGCAACGAGATCCGCGCGGTGGAGACCGGCGCCCTGGACGCCAACGACAACCCGCTGAAGAACGCCCCGCACACCGCGGCGGAGCTGGTCGGCGAGTGGGCCCACCCCTACAGCCGCGAACAGGCCGTGTACCCGACCGCCAGCCTGGTGGACGGCAAGTACTGGCCGCCGGTGGGCCGCGTCGACAACGTCTTCGGCGACCGCAACCTGGTCTGCGCCTGCCCGTCCATCGAGGCGTACCAGGACGCCTGACCCACACGGTGGGCTCCCGCCTGCGCGGGAATGACGATGCACGGGGCGCCTGGCGGGCGCCCCGTCACCCCCCGCGAACGCGGGGGCCCACCGAACAGCCGTCGGGCCGCGAGGCCCGATATCCCCCAGTGTCTACGCTGACCCAATAACAACGAGCGCGATCCAGGCTCAGGAGCGACACCATGTCCCTCAGCGTCTTCGACCTGTTCAAGATCGGCATCGGCCCTTCCAGCTCCCACACGGTCGGCCCGATGCGGGCGGCCGCGCGCTTCGTCGACGGCCTGCGCCGCGAAGGCCTGCTGGCCGCCACGGAAGTCCTCCGCGTGGAGCTCTACGGCTCCCTCGGCGCCACCGGCAAGGGCCACGGCAGCGACAAGGCCGTGCTGCTCGGCCTGGAAGGCGAGCAGCCCGACACCGTGGACACCGAGCACATCGACACGCGCCTGGCGCGCATGCGCAAGGACGGCGAGCTGCGCCTGGGTGGCGAGAAGACCATCCGCTTCGTCGAGAAGGACCACCTGGCGATGATCCGCCGGCCCTTGCCCTACCACCCCAACGGCATGATCTTCCGCGCCTTCGATGCCGCCGGGTTGCAGTTGCGCTCGCGCGAGTACTACTCGGTGGGCGGCGGTTTCGTGGTGGACGAGGAAGCCGCCGGGCACGACCGCATCGTCGAAGACCAGACGCCGCTCGCCTACCCCTTCAGGACCGGCAAGGAGCTGCTCGCCCACTGCGCCGCCAGCGGCCTCTCCATCAGTGCACTGATGCGCGAGAACGAGAAGGCCTGGCGCAGCCCCGAGGAGACCAGCGCCGGGCTGCAGCGCATCTGGCAGGTGATGCAGGACTGCGTGAAGGCCGGCTGCCGCAAGGAAGGCATCATGCCCGGCGGGCTCAAGGTCAAGCGCCGCGCCGCCGCCCTGTTCCGCCAGCTCAGCGAGCGCCCGGAAGCGGCCCTGCGCGACAGCCTGACGGTGCTCGACTGGGTCAACCTCTACGCCCTGGCGGTGAACGAGGAGAACGCCACGGGCGGCCGCGTGGTCACCGCGCCCACCAACGGCGCGGCCGGCATCGTCCCGGCGGTGCTGCACTACTACGCACGCTTCGTCCCCGGCGCCAATGACGAGGGCGTGGAGCGCTTCCTGCTCACCGCCGCCGCCATCGGCATCCTCTACAAGGAGAACGCCTCCATCTCCGGCGCCGAAGTGGGCTGCCAGGGCGAAGTCGGCGTGGCCTGCTCCATGGCCGCCGGCGCGCTCTGCGAAGTCATGGGCGGCAGCGTGCAGCAGGTGGAGAACGCCGCCGAGATCGGCATGGAACACAACCTGGGGCTGACCTGCGACCCGGTCGGCGGCCTGGTCCAGGTGCCCTGCATCGAGCGCAACGCCATGGGCTCGGTGAAGGCCATCAACGCCGCCCGCATGGCCCTGCGCGGCGACGGCCAGCACTTCATCTCCCTCGACAAGGTCATCCGCACCATGCGCCAGACCGGGGCCGACATGAAGAGCAAGTACAAGGAAACCGCTCGCGGCGGTCTTGCCGTGAACATCATTGAATGTTGAGAGCAGCGGCAAGCTTCAAGCCGCAAGCTTCAAGTGAAAACACCGTTTTGCTGCCACCTGCTTGCGGCTTGCCGCTTGTGGCTTGCAGCTTCCGAAGGAGATTTACATGACCCTCGCAAAGACCCCCCTGCACGCCCTGCACCTCGAACTGGGCGCCAAGATGGTTCCCTTCGCCGGCTACGACATGCCGGTGCAGTACCCGCTGGGCGTGATGAAGGAGCACCTGCACACCCGTGAACAGGCCGGGCTGTTCGACGTGTCCCACATGGGGCAGATCCGCCTGCGTGGCAGCGACGCCGCCAAGGCCCTGGAGAGCCTGGTGCCGGTGGACATCATCGACCTGCCGGTGGGCCTGCAGCGCTACGCCGTGTTCACCGACGCCAACGGCGGCATCCTCGATGACCTGATGGTGGCGCGCCTGGGTGCGGACGAGCTGTTCCTGGTGGTCAACGCCGCCTGCAAGGACCAGGACCTGGCCCACCTGCGCGCGCACATAGGCGAGCGCTGCGAGATCGAGCCACTGTTCGAGGAGCGCGCCCTGCTCGCCCTGCAGGGCCCGGCAGCGGTCACCGTGCTGGCACGCCTGGCGCCCGAGGTGGCGAAGATGACCTTCATGCAGTTCGGCAGCGCCCGCCTGCTGGGCGTCGAGTGCTACGTCAGCCGCTCCGGCTACACCGGTGAGGACGGCTACGAGATCTCCGTGCCTGCCGACAAGGCCGAGGCCCTGGCCCGCGCCCTGCTGGCCGAACCGGAAGTCCAGGCCATCGGCCTCGGTGCCCGCGACTCGCTGCGCCTGGAAGCCGGCCTGTGCCTCTACGGCCACGACATGGACACTGCCACCACCCCCATCGACGCCAGCCTGGCCTGGGCCATCTCCAAGGTGCGCCGCGCCGATGGCGAGCGTGCCGGTGGCTTCCCGGGCGCCGAGCGTATCTTCGCCCAGCAGCGCGAGGGCGTCGCCGCCAAGCGCGTCGGCCTGCTGCCCCAGGAGCGCGTACCGGTGCGTGAAGGCGCCGAGATCGTCGACGCCGACGGCACCGTCATCGGCCGCGTCAGCAGCGGCGGCTTCGGCCCCACCCTGGGCGGCCCGGTGGCCATGGGCTACGTCAATGCCGCCCATGCCGCCCTCGACAGCGAGATCTGGGCCGTGGTGCGCGGCAAGCGCGTGGCGATGAAGGTCGCCAAGACCCCCTTCGTGCCGCAGCGCTACTACCGCGGCTGACCCTTTACCCTCGATGCCCCGCAGGCTCCCCCAGCCGAACGGGCCCTCAAGGCGACGGTGCGAACCGTCGCCTTTTCTTTTTCCGGCACTCCACCCAAGGCAGGGCCTATCCCGGGATGCAGGGTGGAGGTCGGCCTTTACCTCCACCGGCGATGCCCGGTGCCACAACCCAATTCCGAGCCGTGGCACACCGCCGTGGGTTGGCGTCGAGCGCAGCGAAGCCCAACGGGGGTCAATGGGAAGGTGCCAGGGCCGTTCGCGAGCAGAGCTCGCTCCTGCGAGGTGGAATCGGAGGTGGGCTGCGTAGGGCGGGTGAAACCCGCGTGAGGCGTGCCGAAGGAAGATTCATGGCACGAAATCCGCGCCGCCCGGGTGCTTATTCGCGAATGAATTCGCTCCTGCAAAGGCGGGTACGGACGGCGGCCTGCCGATCACTCGAATTCTCACTTTAAAGATTACAAAAAGCACGTAACTCATTGATTTTCATATAAATGAAAAATCTAGAATTTACTTTAACTTTTGCCTGCATACGTTTGAAAGCAGGCGATTCCGGCGCCGAAACCTTGCCGTAATACTTCTGGCATATCACCGTCATCTCGCCGTCACACGACTCGGGCAGATTCGCGTCTCACCAATCCTGGGGAGGACCATGAAATGCCCTACAAGAAAACCCTGATCCAATCGCTGACCCTGGCCGCGCTGGCCATCGCCGTTTCCGCCTGCAGCACCCAGCCGGCCGCCCCGGCCAAGGTCGAGGCGCTGAACAACGAAGACTGGTATCAGATCCGCACCGAGAAGGAGCTGTTCGTCTTCGACGACTACGCCACCTATCGCGGCTTCATGCAGAACGGTACCGCCCCGCTGAAGAAAGCCACCGGCAAGAAAGACGGCTTCGACCGCGACATCACCCTGATCCTCAAGGCCGACGACCAGGGCAAGGAAGCCAAGACCAGCGCCCAGCGCTTCCTGGACGTCAGCCTGCCGCCGGCCCAGCCGTTCTACGGCGAGCTGCGTGACGAAGAAGGCATCATCTATGTGTTCAGCCGCTACGGCGACATGATGGACATGTACAAGATCGGCGAGCCCACCTTCAGCTACGTCGACATCGGCGGCGGCCCCGACGGCCAGCGCGTGGTCTACGTCCTGACCAAGGAAGAGCCCAAGCCGGAAAAGCTGATCGCCCAGTTCCGCCGCAACTACGGCATGTGATCCGCCCACCACGGTCACCCAACGGAAGCGCCCAGGCGCTGCCGTTTTCATTTGTGCGAAAAATGCCGACACCAACCCGCCCGGGAACACCCGTAGGGGCGAGTTCATTGGCTCTGTCTGCGTTAGCTGTTGTGGTTTTGAAGCAAGCCGTCAAGCACGGTGCTTTTCGGGCACCAAGGGTTTGTGCCACTTCCACAGCATGGGTTTCGCTTCGCTCTACACCATCCTACGAAAGCCGCCGCCACGTGCGTACTGGGTCGGTGCGCGCAGAAATGTTGGGATTTGAGCGAAGAAGGCTGGCCCGAAGGGTGAGCGAAGCGAATCAAGGGGTTGAGCGACATGGATGTCGCGAGAGGCGCATCGGGCCAGGGATGGCCCATTGGCGATGGAGCGAGGGAAGTCTGGCTTCAGCCAGACCCGTATGGCGGGGCAGGCCCTTTTGGTTGCTTTTAAGTGGCTCGGCATTCCGACGATTGTCAAAAGGGACTCGCCCGGGTGGGCGAAACCAAAAGCCCCACCAAAACCCTGCAATCAGCTGGGCTCAAGTCCTCTAGCAACGCGCAGCCCAAGTCCACCTAGTGCTGATAACGCTTGCGGTACTCGCCGGGAGAAACGCCGAAGCGCGCCTTGAAGGCGGTGGAGAAATAGCTGGAATCCGAGAACCCCCAGGAATAGCCAAGAGCGGAGAGCTTCTGCTCGGCGCCGCCCAGGCGCAGGGACTCGGCGCAGAAGTCCAGGCGGCGGTTCTTGATGTACTGCGCCACCACCAGCCCCTTGCGCGAGAACATGCGGTACAGGCCACGCACCGAAACCCCCACCTCGCGCGCCAGCAGCTCCGGGCAGAGCTCCTCGGAACGGATGTGCGCATCGATGAAGTCCAGGGTCTTGCGGAACACCCGCTCGTGCACGTCGCCCTCGGCATCGACGGCGCTGATGGCCGGGCGCAACAGGCTGACCACCGCATCCAGGGTCGCCTCGCTCTCGTGCTGGCTGAGGCACTCGTGCTGGCTGGCCTCCAGCACCAGGCGATGGGTGAGCAGCGCGATGGGCGAGGTGGCGGCGATCTTCTGCGCGCAGCGCACGCTGCCATAGCGCAGGTTCTGTTCCACCAGGTGGCGCGGCAGGATCAGCGACAGCTGCCGGGAATTGGCGCCGTAGGTGAAGTCGCTGGGCAGCGAGGAGTCGATCAGGGTGATGTCGCCGGGCGCCAGGCGCACGCGGTTGCCGCCCTGCTCCATGTTCGCCTCGCCCTGCAGCTGGAAGGCGGCGAAGAAGTGCCGACCGTCGCTCTGCGCCACCTCGTGCTCGGTGCGATAGAGCCGCGCCTGGGCGACATCGACGAAGCTCAGCTTGATGGCGCCGGATTTGTATTCGCGGACCGCGCCGGAGAATTCATCCCCGAGGGTCTTGGCGCAGAAGCGCCCGCATACCTGGTTGATCCGCTGCAACCACTCGTCGAAGCGGTCGGTTCTCAGTGCACGTGCAGTCATGGCCATGGAGCCTCTGGCTAGCTTTCTTATTGTTATTGAAGGCCGCATCGAGGCGACCTTCGTTCATTCTTCCTCCGTGCCATCCCGCGACCTGCGGTGCGGCCCGGCGGATCACGCCAAGCACTTCGCCCTCCTGGGCATTTCGAGACAGGAGCCCTATTTAAGCCCGCCGAATCGCCGATAGAAACTTTCGCCGACATCCGGCAGCGGACCGTCTGCGGTTTCCAGTGCGCCATTGAGCCACTCCTCGGCCTTGGCTTGCACCAGGCGGTAGATATTGCGGCACAGCTGGCGCGCCGCACGCCCCTCCCAGTCGCCCGGCAACAGCTCGTCGGGCAGCTGCGGGTCGCGCAGCAGCAATTTGCGGTACTCGTGTATCAGCAGGGTTCGTGCCAGGAAGCAGTCCTGCGGCTGCAGCGCCTCCTGTTCGCGCAGCGCCTGCCACAACGGGCGGAACAGCTGGATGAATTCGCTGTAGTGCGCCGCCAGCTCGTCGATGTTCCAACTCTCGCGAACCTGCATGCGCAGAGCCCTGGAGGCGAGCACATCCTGGGCGGTGGTCTCGAAGACGATGGTTTCCTCCAGGGCCTCGAGGTCCTGCAGGGTGGCGTTCACATCCATGCGGTCGCAGCGCGGGCAGGCCAGCACGATCGGGGAAATCGCACCAAAACCTTGCCACTCCAGCTCCTCGCGCACCTGTTTGCGCTTCTCCTGGGGCAGCTGCGAGAGCATCACCAGGCACCAGGAACCGTCCCAGGCCGGCAGGCTGGAGCTGTACACGCGCTTGAAGGCCTTTTCGAAACGCCGCCGCCCGGTGCCGGTGAGGCTGTAGTAGCTGCGCCGGCCGACCTTCTCGGCGGTGAGCCAGCCTTCCTTGGTCAGGCGGAAGATCGAGGTACGGATCAGGCGCTCATTCACGCCGATGGGCTCCAGCAGCTGGATCAGGCTGCCCAGCCACACGGTGCCGCCATGGGGTTCGATGGCATCGCCATAGAGGGTGATGATCAGCGAGCTGGCGCGCAGCGGCGTCTGCTCCTGGAAACGGGTGATGAGGTGCTGCAGGGGAGCGAGGGACGTCATGGGCGAACCGGGCGCTGGAAAGTTGCCGAATATACCCGTCGCATCGGCGCGCTGACCACAGTCGCGCTCATGCCGATTCCCCCTTCGGGCGCAGGCCGTCGACGCGGTTGCGCGGGCGATCCGGCTCCACCGCCGACAGCGGCTCGCAGGCCACCATGCTCGCCATGCAGCGCCGCGCCAGCGCCTGGTACTCCCGGGTGCCGCGCTGCTTCCAGGCCACCTCCTCGTCGCCGAGCCGGCGCTTCACCTCGGCCGGCGCACCCATGACCAGGGACTGCTCCGGGCACTCGAAGCGCGCCTTGACGAAGGCCGCGGCGGAGACGAAGGAGCGCGCACCGATATGGGCGCCATCCATCACCACCGCATTCATGCCCACCAGGGCGTCCTCGCCGATGCGACAGCCGTGCAGCACCGCGCCGTGGCCGATGTGGCCGTTGCGCTCCACCACCGTGTCGCTTTCCGGGAAACCATGCATCACGCAGGTGTCCTGGATGTTGGCGCCCTCCTCCAGGACGATCCGCCCGAAGTCGCCGCGCAGGCTGGCCAGCGGGCCCACATAGCAGTTGGGGCCGATGATCACGTCGCCGATCAGCACCGCCGACGGGTGCACGTAGGCGCTCGGGTCCACCACCGGAACCAGCCCGTCGAGGCTGTAGCAGGTCATGGCGCAACACCCCGCGCGATGGGTTGAAGCAGGAAAAGGCGGCTCATGGTCGATCCTCGCAAGCGAATACCGCGACAAAAAAGCGATGCGGCAGGTGACGCAACTTGTATCACATCATTTTTATCGGATAAAGCCAGCAATCGCGTATCGGTTGACACAAATCCACCCTTCACCGCCAGAAGCCCGCACCAATACTGGAACTCGCCGACTCGCATTGGCGAGAAGCCAGCATCGGAACGCCAGGACGCGCAAGGAAACACCTCATTAAAGACACACAAAATCAATTCAATGCTTATTGTTTTGTATCGCTTCACGCGTATACTCCGGAAAAACGCCAGCCCGCCCAGCGGACGAATGCCTGGCAACCCAACAACAAATGCCGGCCCAGATGCCGTGCGTGCGCCGTGAGGGCCCGCTGCATGCCCCAGACTCTCGTCGTCCTGCCACCGGATAGAGGCGTGCGCCTCATCACCCTGCAACGCCCGGAGGCGCTCAACGCCCTGAACACCCAGTTGCTGGGCGAACTGGCACTGGAACTGGACACCGCCGAGCGCGACCCGGAGACCCGCGTGGTGGTGCTCACCGGCAGCCGCAAGGCCTTCGCCGCCGGCGCCGACATCAACGAGATGGCCGAGCGCGACCTGGTGGGCATCCTCGACGACCCGCGCCAGGCCCACTGGCAGCGCATCACCCGCTTCCCCAAGCCCCTGGTCGCCGCGGTCAACGGCTTCGCCCTGGGCGGCGGCTGCGAACTGGCCATGCACGCCGACATCCTCATCGCCGGCGAGGACGCCCGCTTCGGCCAGCCGGAAATCAACCTCGGCATCATGCCCGGCGCCGGCGGTACCCAGCGCCTGCTGCGCGCCGTAGGCAAGTCCCTGGCCATGCAGATGGTGCTCGGCGGCGAGGCCATCGACGCCCGCCACGCCCTGCGCGCCGGCCTGGTCAGCGAAGTGACCCAGCCGGAATTCACCGTCGAGCGCGCCCTGGCCATCGCCCGCGTCATCGCCGGCAAGGCACCTCTCGCCTTGCGACTGGCCAAGGAGGCGTTGCTCAAGGCCGAAGACACCGACCTCGCCAGCGGCCTGCGCTTCGAGCGCCACGCCTTCACCCTGCTGGCCGGCACCCGTGACCGCGAAGAAGGCCTCGCCGCCTTCCGCGAGAAACGCACCCCCGAATTCACCGGCCGCTGACCCGGCCGCCCACCACTCGACTCCATAGAGCGCACGCCATGAATTTCGAGCACATCCTGTTTTCCATCGAGGCCGGGGTCGCCACCCTCAGCCTCAACCGCCCCGAACAGCTCAACAGCTTCAACGCCGCCATGCACGGCGAGGTCCGCGAGGCCCTCAAGCGCGTGCGCCAGGACCCGGAGGTGCGCGTCCTGCTGCTCACCGGCGAGGGCCGCGGCTTCTGCGCCGGGCAGGACCTGGCCGACCGCAACGTCGCGCCGAGCGCCGAGATGCCCGACCTGGGGCTGTCCATCGAGCGCTTCTACAACCCGCTGATCCGCGCCCTGCGCGACCTGCCGCTGCCGGTGATCTGCGCGGTCAACGGCGTGGCCGCCGGTGCCGGCGCCAACATCCCGCTGGCCTGCGACCTGGTGCTGGCGGCGCGTTCGGCCAGTTTCATCCAGGCCTTCTGCAAGATCGGCCTGGTGCCCGACTCCGGCGGCACCTGGAGCCTGCCGCGCCTGGTCGGCCTGGCCCGTGCCAAGGCCCTGGCATTGCTGGGCGAGCGGCTGAGCGCCGAGCAGGCCGAGCAATGGGGGCTGATCCACCGCGTGGTGGATGACGCCGCGCTGCGCGACGAGGCCCTGAAGCTGGCGCGCCACCTGGCCACCCAGCCCACCTACGGCCTGGCCCTGATCAAGCGCGCCCTCAACGCCAGCCTGGACAACGGCTTCGACCAGCAGCTGGAGCTGGAGCGCGACCTGCAGCGCCTGGCCGGCCGCAGCGAGGACTACCGCGAAGGCGTCGGCGCCTTCATGGAGAAACGCACCCCGAGCTTCAAAGGACGCTGAGCCATGCACGCCCTGAACAGAGAAACCCCGGTGGCCGTGATCGGCGCGGGCGCCATGGGCGCCGGCATCGCCCAGGTCGCCGCCCAGGCCGGGCACCCGGTGCGCCTGTACGACACCCGTACCGGCGCCGCCGCCCAGGCCATCGCCGGCATCGACCGGCAGCTCGCCCGCCTGGTGGACAAAGGCAAGCTGGAGGCCGCCGCCCATGTCGCCACCCTCGCCCGCCTGCGCCCGGCCGATGAGCTGGAGGAGCTGGCCGACGCCGGCCTGGTGATCGAGGCGATCGTCGAGAAGCTGGAGATCAAGCGCGAGCTGCTGCAGCGCCTGGAGGCCCTGTGCGCCCCCGACTGCATCCTCGCCAGCAACACCTCGTCGCTGTCCATCACCCGCCTCGCCGCCGGCCTGCGGCACCCGGGCCGCGTGCTCGGCATGCACTTCTTCAACCCGGCACCGCTGATGGCGCTGGTGGAGGTCGTCTGCGGCCTCGACAGCGACCCGCAACTGGCCAGCTGCCTGTTCGAAACCGCCCGCGCCTGGGGCAAGCAGCCGGTGCACGCCCGCTCCACCCCCGGCTTCATCGTCAACCGCGTGGCGCGTCCCTTCTATGCCGAAAGCCTGCGCCTGCTGCAGGAAGGCGCCGCCGATTGCGCCACCCTCGACGCCCTGCTGCGCGAGGCCGGAGGCTTTCGCATGGGCGCCTTCGAACTCACCGACCTGATCGGCCATGACGTCAACTACGCCGTCACCTGCGGGGTGTTCGACGCCTACTACGGCGACGCCCGCTTCCAGCCCTCACTGATCCAGAAGGAGCTGGTGGACGCCGGCCGCCTCGGGCGCAAGAGCGGCCGGGGCTTCTACGACTACGCCGAAGGCGCCGAGCGCCCGCAGGCGGCGACGCTCGCCAGCACCGCCACCGTGGACACCTGCGCCATCGAAGGCGATCTCGGTGTCGCAGCCCCACTGGTGCAGCGCCTGGAAAGCACCGGCGTGCGGGTCACCCGCCGTGACGGTGCCGGGCTGCTGCGGGTCGGCGACGCCACCCTGGCGCTGAGCGACGGCCGCCTGGCCGCCCAGCGCGCCCGCGAGGACGGCCTCGACAACCTGGTGCTGCTGGACCTGGCCCTCGACTACGGCCGCGCCGAACGCCTCGGCATCAGTTGGGCGGCGGGCACCTCCCAGGCCGCCATCGATGCAGCGGTCGCCCTGCTCGCCCGCGCCGGCATCAGTGCCAGCCCGCTGGCCGACGTCCCCGGCCTCGCCGTGCTGCGCACCGTGGCCATGCTCGCCAACGAAGGCGCCGACGCCTTGCTCCACGGGGTCGCCAGCGCCGCCGACATCGACCTGGCCATGTGCGCCGGGGTCAATTACCCGTGCGGCCCGCTGGCCTGGGCCGACGCCATCGGCCCGGCCCAGGTGCTGCGCACCCTGGACAACCTGCAGGCCGCCTATGGCGAGCCGCGCTACCGCCCCTCGCTGGCCCTGCGCCGCCGGGTGGCCGAAGGGAGGACACTGCATGACCAACCGTGAAGCCCTGTCGCTGGCCGAGGCCTGCGCCAGCACCCTGTACGAACGCGACGCCGCCAGCCAGGCCATGGGCATGCGCCTGCTCTCGGTGGCCCCCGGCGCCGCCCGGGTGGGCATGAGCGTGCGCGCCGACATGCTGCAGGGCGTCGGCACCTGCCATGGCGGGCACCTGTTCGCCCTGGCCGACTCGGCCTTCGCCTTCGCCTGCAACACCTACAACGAAGTCACCGTGGCCATCGGCTGCAGCATCGACTACGTGGCCCCGGCGCACCTGGGCGACACCCTCACCGCCCAGGCCACCGAACAGAGCCGCAGCGGCCGCACCGGCAACTACGACGTGCGCATCGAGAACCAGAACGGGCAACTGATCGCCCTGTTCCACGGCAAGTCCTACAAGGTGCGCGGCACCCTGCTCGACGAGGAATCCCTGCATGAATGACGCCCTGATCATCGACGCCGTGCGCACGCCCATCGGGCGCTACGCCGGCGCCCTGTCCTCCGTTCGCGCCGACGACCTCGGCGCGGTGCCGATCCGCGCCCTGATGCAGCGCCACCCCGAGCTGGACCGGGGCGCCATCGACGACGTGATCTACGGCTGCGCCAACCAGGCCGGCGAGGACAACCGCAACGTCGCGCGCATGGCAGCCCTGCTCGCCGGGCTGCCGGTCACCGTGCCCGGCACCACCCTCAACCGCCTGTGCGGCTCGGGGCTCGACGCCATCGGCAGCGCCGCCCGCGCCCTGCGCTGCGGCGAGGCCGGGCTGATGCTGGCCGGCGGCGTGGAATCCATGTCCCGCGCGCCCTTCGTGATGGGCAAGTCCGAACAGGCCTTCGGCCGCAGCGCGGAGCTATTCGACACCACCATCGGCTGGCGCTTCGTCAACGGCCTGATGAAGCGCCAGTACGGTATCGACTCCATGCCCGAGACGGCGGAGAACGTCGCCGAGCAGTTCGGCATCAGCCGCGCCGACCAGGACGCCTTCGCCCTGCGCAGCCAGCTCAAGGCGGCCGCCGCCCAGGCCAGCGGGCGCCTGGCGAAGGAGATCGTCCCGGTGGAGATTGCCCAGCGCAAGGGCCCGTCGAAATGGGTGGAGCAGGACGAGCACCCGCGCGGCGACACCACCCTGGAGCAGCTGGCGCGCCTCGGCACGCCCTTCCGCGAAGGCGGTAGCGTCACTGCCGGCAACGCCTCCGGGGTCAACGACGGTGCCTGCGCCCTGCTGCTGGCCAGCACCGATGCCGCCCGCCGCTTCGGCCTCAAGCCCCGCGCCCGCGTGGTCGCCATGGCCTGCGCCGGCGTCGAGCCGCGCATCATGGGCATCGGCCCGGTGCCGGCCACGCGCAAGGTGCTGGCGCTCGCCGGCCTGTCGCTCGCCGACATGGACGTGATCGAACTCAACGAAGCCTTCGCCGCCCAGGGCCTGGCCGTGCTCCGCGAACTGGAACTGGCCGACGACGATCCCCGGGTCAACCCCAACGGCGGCGCCATCGCCCTGGGCCACCCGCTGGGCATGAGCGGCGCGCGCCTGGTCACCACCGCGCTGCACGAACTGGAAGCCCGCTCCGGCCGCTACGCCCTCTGCACCATGTGCATCGGCGTCGGCCAGGGCATCGCCCTGATCATCGAAAAACTGTAACCGCCACACCGGGCCGGGAAGGCCGGGAGTATCCTGCCTTCCTGCACTCAGGCGCCCAGCGCCACGCACAAGAACAATACGAGTGATGAAATGAACATGATCGCCAATGCCGCCTTGCTCGACCCGATGGAAACCGCCAGCGTCGACCAGCTCCGCCAGCACCAGCTGGAACGCCTGCGCTGGAGCCTTGACCACGCCTACCGCAACGTCCCGCTGTACCGCCAGCGCTTCGACGAACTGGGCGTGCACCCCGAGGACCTGAAGAGCCACGACGACCTCGCCCGCTTCCCCTTCACCGGCAAGTCCGACCTGCGCGACAACTACCCCTACGGCATGTTCGCCGTGCCCCAGCAAGAGGTGGTGCGCATCCACGCCTCCAGCGGCACCACCGGCAAGCCCACCGTGGTCGGCTACACCCAGAACGACATCGACACCTGGGCCAACGTGGTGGCGCGCTCGATCCGCGCCGCCGGCGGCCGCAAGGGCGACAAGGTGCACGTCTCCTACGGCTACGGCCTGTTCACCGGCGGCCTTGGCGCCCACTACGGCGCCGAGCGCCTGGGCTGCACGGTGATCCCCATGTCCGGCGGCCAGACCGAGAAGCAGGTCCAGCTGATCCGCGACTTCCAGCCGGACATCATCATGGTCACGCCCTCCTACATGCTGAACCTCGCCGACGAGATCGAGCGCCAGGGCCTGGACCCGCACAAGCTGGCCCTGCGCCTGGGCATCTTCGGCGCCGAACCCTGGACCGCCGAACTGCGCCGCGCCATCGAGGAGCGCCTGGGCATCACCGCCCTGGACATCTACGGCCTCTCGGAAATCATGGGCCCGGGCGTGGCCATGGAATGCGCCGAGACCAAGGACGGCCCGACCATCTGGGAAGACCACTTCTACCCCGAGATCATCGACCCGGTGACCGGCCAGGTGCTGCCGGACGGGCAGATGGGCGAGCTGGTGTTCACCTCCCTGTCCAAGGAGGCGCTGCCGATGATCCGCTACCGCACCCGCGACCTCACCCGCCTGCTGCCGGGCACCGCGCGCCCCATGCGGCGCATCGACAAGATCACCGGGCGCAGCGACGACATGCTGATCATCCGGGGCGTCAACGTCTTCCCCACGCAGATCGAGGAGCAGGTGCTCAAGGTCCGCCAGTTGGCCGAGACCTACGAGATCCACCTCTCGCGCACCGGCAACCTCGACAGCATGGAAGTCCACGTCGAACCCCGCCATGGCCTGGAGCCGCTGGACCAGGCGCAGGAACTGGCGCTGTGCACCGAACTGGGCCGCCATATCAAGACCTACATCGGCATCACCTCGCGCATCGTGCTGCGCCCGGCTTACTCGCTGAAGCGCTCCGAAGGCAAGGCCTGCCACGTCTACGACAACCGCGCCAAGGCGTGAGCCGCCCACGCCTTTAGAACGTGGAGGGGCACAGACAGTCCTCGGAGTTTGCGGCCGCCGCTCACTCCGGACGTAGGGTGTGCTGCGCGCACCTGGGCTCGCCGGAAGCACCCTGCGGCGGTGCGCACGGCACACCCTACGGCTCGAGCTCATCCTGTCGTGCCCTCAGTTCGAGTCGTCACAGGCAAAGCCGATGACACATGACCACGGCCTAAGGAGGTGACTGCTCACGTGCAAATGAAAAGCCCCGCCGAAGCGGGGCTTTTTGCCGTGCTGGAACCACTCAGACGGCGGTCGGTGGCTTGATCAGGCTCTCCGCAGGGATGCCGAACATCTCGTGCAGCTTCCAGATCATCGGCAAGGTGAGGGAGCGCTTGCCGTTGAGCACCTCATAGACCCGGTTGGGGCGCCCGATGGCGGGCACCAGGTCGGCCACGGTCAACCCGGACTGCTCCATGCGGAACTTGATGGCCTCCACCGGCCCGGGCAGGTCGACCGGGAAGTGACGCGCCTCGTACGCCTCGATCAAGGTGAGCATCACCTCGAAGAAGTCGCCTTCGGGCGTGTCCGGCTCAGGCTCGTTCTCGAACAGCGGCGCCACCAGCTCGAGCGCCGCGCGGTAGTCATCGTCAGTGCGAATCGGGCGGATGTTCATGATCCCGGGTCCATCTCCACAGTGTTGGCATCGATGGCGTCGTACTCCCTGTGAGTACCGACGAACTTGATATAGAGCGCACCGAAGCGGTAGGCAACCGCCACCACCAGCCGATAGTCATTGCCCTTGATACTGCCTCACAACCTGCAGCCGCCGCGCCGCTCGTCGGAACAGCCCGGGCATTCGCCCAGGAATTGTCTCAATCGCCAATCCTGAATCGACTACCGGATGAGACCGGCACGTGGATCGCCACGCGCCACCGCCCAGGAGATCGCTCATGAGCTACGTAGATGGATTCGTCGTCCCCGTGCCCACCGCCAAGCGCGAGGCCTATATCGCCCTCGCCCGCACCGCCGCCCAGGTGTTCAAGGACCATGGCGCCCTCAGCGTCGTCGAGTGCTGGGGCGATGACGTGCCGGAGGGCAAGGTGACGTCCTTCCCCATGGCGGTGAAACGCAAGGACGACGAGACGGTGGTGTTCTCGTGGATCACCTGGCCGTCCCGCCAGGCCCGCGACGAAGGCATGAAGAAATCCATGGAGGACCCGCGCCTGCATCCCGATCCCGAGAAGATGCCCTTCGACGGGCAGCGCATGATCTATGGCGGCTTCGAGGTGATAGTCGACGCCTGATGGGCACGGGTAGCCCGGACTGTTCAGTGGATCCCCGCGTTCGCGAGGATGACGGTGCTCGCTGCGGTATCCCCGCCACCTCGTCACCCCCGCGAACGCGGGGGCCTACTAAACGTAAAGGCGGGCTGAAACCCACCCTACGCCCGCCCGACACCTCACCCCGATCAGGGCTCCAGCGCCGGGGATTGCAGCGCCACTAGCACGCCGTCAGCCCAGCGCAGGCGCGAGGCAAGACGGCCCGAGTCCTCGCGGGCGGGCGCGGCCAGCTCGGTGGCGCCCTCTGCCAGGGCCTGGGCGTGCAGTTCCGCGACGCGCGGGGTGACCAGCAGCACCTCGATGGCTTCTAGACCCGCGCCCATCAGCCCTTCGCCTTCGTGGTCATTTCGAACATCCCTGAATGATGGGTTCGAGTGGAATGCGCGGCCGCTCAGCCCCGCAGCAGCCCGCGCAGCGAGCGCACCAGCCAGGCGATGGCCATCAGCTCCAGCGCCACCAGCACGCCCACCAGCTCACCGAGCTCGGCCGAGAACAGCGGCAGGCACAGCCCGCCATCGGCACAGGCGAGAAACGGGCGCAGCGCAGCCACCAGCGCCACCACACCCACCCCGCAAGCCAGCAACGCCAGAGCCAAGTGCCCGAACGCCTCCGACGAAGGCGCCGAGAACGACCACGGCCTCGGCCCGCGCCAAGCCACCAACGCCGCGCCGGAACCCGGATGGAAACAGAAGGGTGAACACACGCGCCTGAACATGAAGGCCTCCAATGCCGATGGCAGGCCAGCAGTATGCAAAGGCGCGCCGCGCCGGTCTTTTAAGCTTTGGAGGGCAATTGTTAAAAAGAGTAAAGGGAACGGAACAACGTAGTCATTTCTGAAATTTTGAATCTCTTTCCCCTTAGCTGGAAGCTTGAAGCCTGAAGCTGGAAGAAAAAGCCAGCAAGCGCCCCAACCCAACCGCAACCCATCGCCCTGGCTCTGGCTCTGGCTCTGGCTCTGGCTCTGGCTCTGGCTCTGGCTCTGGCTCTGGCTCTGGCTCTGGCTCTGGCTCTCAGCTTCCAGCTTCCAGCTTCCAGCTTCCAGCTCCTAGCTTGCCACTTGAAGCTTGCCACTTGCCGCTTTTCCAATACGACACCTATTTTTTAATTTGATATTTGTTTTTGTATCATTTAAAACTAGCGCCATGGCCAAGCCACCCCACGAACCCGCATGGCTGGAGAACGGCATGTACGCACAATTGGTTGAGACCGGCGTGAAGCGCGTGAAGGCGCTGGAGGAGATGTCCCCGGAAGAGCGCGCCTTCCAGGAAAGGATCGATGCGGAAATCAAGATCGAGCCGAAGAACTGGATGCCGGACGCCTACCGGCAGACGCTGATCCGGCAGATTTCCCAGCATGCGCATTCCGAGATCGTCGGCATGCTGCCGGAGGGCAACTGGGTGACCCGCGCGCCCACCCTCAAGCGCAAGCTGCAGCTGATGGCGAAGATCCAGGACGAGGCCGGCCACGGCCTCTACCTCTACAGCGCCATGGAAACCCTCGGCGCCTGCCGCGACGAGGAGATCGCCAAGCTGCACAGCGGTCGCGCCAAGTATTCGAGCATCTTCAACTACCCGACCCTGAGCTGGGCCGACATGGGCGCGGTGGGCTGGCTGGTGGATGGCGCCGCCATCGTCAACCAGGTGGTGCTGCAGCGCACCTCCTACGGGCCCTACTCCCGCGCCATGGTCCGCATCTGCAAGGAAGAGTCCTTCCACCAGCGCCAGGGCTACGAAATCCTCCTGCACATGATGCGCAACGGCACCCAGGCGCAGAAGGACATGGTCCAGGACGCCATCAACCGCCTCTGGTGGCCCTCGCTGATGATGTTCGGCCCCAGCGACGAACACTCCCCCAACAGTGCCCAGTCCATGGCCTGGAAGATCAAGCGCCAGGGCAACGACGAGCTGCGCCAGCGCTTCATCGACCAGACCGTGCCGCAACTGGAGCTGCTCGGCTGCACCGCGCCGGACCCGCACCTGAAGTGGAACGAGGCGCGCGGCCACTACGACTTCGGCGAAATCGACTGGAGCGAGTTCTACGAAGTGCTCAAGGGCAACGGCCCCTGCAACCACGAGCGCATCGCCACCCGCCGCAAGGCCATCGAAGACGGCGCCTGGGTCCGCGAAGCCGCGGTGGCCCATGCCCGCAAGAATCAGAAGAAAGACGCCGCCTAACCCACCGCCACCTGTGAGCTTGCGAGCTAGAGCAGAACGAGGCGGAAACAGGCGCGGGCGCGGAGTTTACGACTGTAAATGAGCAAGCCCGGGGCTGTTTCCAACGACGTTATGCCGACGCGCAGCAGCTCACACCTGATGAGCAGGAGAACACAATGAGTGAATGGACCCTTTTCGAGGTCTTCGTGCGCAGCAAGCACGGCCTCAACCACAAGCATGTCGGCAGCGTGCACGCCGCCGATGCCGCCATGGCCATCGAGAACGCCCGTGAGCTCTACACCCGCCGCAACGAGGGCGTGAGCCTCTGGGTGGTGCCCTCGGCGCTGATCACCGCCTCCTCCCCCGATGAGAAGGAACCGCTGTTCGACCCGGCCGAAGACAAGGTCTACCGCCACGCCAGCTTCTACGAGCTGCCGGCCGAAGTCGGCCACATGTGAGGCGCACGCCATGACTGCCAAGCACGACCTGATCGAATACCTGCTGCGCCTCGGCGACAGCGCCCTGGTGCAGGGCCAGCGCCTTTGCGAGTGGTGCGGCAAGGCCCCGGCCCTGGAAGAGGAGCTGGCGTTGATGAACGTCGGCCTCGACCTGGTGGGCCAGGCCCGCAACTGGCTGGAATACGCCGCCGAGCTGCTGGACGACGGCCGCGACGCCGACCACCTGGCCTACCGCCGCGACGAGCGCGCCTACCGCAACCTGCTGCTGGTGGAGCAACCCAACGGCGACTACGCGGTGACCCTCACCAAGCAGTTCCTCTTTGATGCCTGGCATTTCCAGGTGCTCCACGGCCTCAGCAGCTCCCGTGACGAACGCATCGCCAGCATCGCCGCCAAGGCCCTCAAGGAAGTCACCTACCACCTGCGCCGCTCCAGCGAATGGGTGCAGCGCCTGGGCGACGGCACCGAGGAAAGCCACCGGCGCATGCTGGCGGCTATCGGCGAACTCTGGCGCTTCACCGTCGAACTGGTGACCGGCGACGAGGTGGAACAACGCCTGGCCGCCGCCGGCAGCGCACCGGAGCCTGCGGACATCGCCGCCGCCTGGAAGGCCAGGGTCGCCGACACCTTCGCCAGCGCCACCCTGCCGCTGCCGGAGCCGGCCAGCCACTTCTACCTTTCCGGCCGCCGTGGCCTGCACACCGAGCACCTGGGCCTGCTGCTGGCCGAGATGCAGTTCCTGCAAAGGGCCCATCCCGATGCGTCCTGGTGAGCTGATCGCCAGCGACCGTGGCGCCCGCCCCGGCGTACCCGCCGACCTGGCGCGCGCCTGGTCGGTGCTCGGCGAGGTGATGGACCCGGAAGTGCCGGTGGTCAGCGTGGTCGACCTCGGCATCGTCCGCGCCCTCGACTGGCGAGGCGGCCACCTGCACGTGGTGGTCACCCCCACCTATTCAGGCTGCCCGGCCACCGAGGTGATCGAACGCGACATCGAACAGGCGCTGGAAGGCGCCGGTTTCGCCGCGCCGAACCTGGAACGCCGCCTGGCGCCGGCCTGGACCACCGACTGGATCAGTGACGAGGGCCGCGAACGCCTGCGCGCCTACGGCATCGCCCCGCCCAGCGGCAGCACCAGCAAGCGCGCCCTGTTGGGGGACGCCCCGGATATCCGCTGCCCGCAATGCGGCAGCGTGCATACCGAACAGTTGAGCGAATTCGGCTCCACGGCCTGCAAGGCCTTGCACCGTTGCAAGGAGTGCCTGGAGCCGTTCGATTACTTCAAGTGCATCTAGGAGAGCGAACACAGGCCGTTGCCACTGGCACCGCTTGTATTCGTCCTCCATGCGGTAAAGCCGCAGGAGAACAACAATGAGCAAGTTCCACAGCCTGACCATCAAGGACGTGCGCCCGGAAACCCGCGACGCGGTGTCCATCGCCTTCGACATTCCCGCCGCGCTGCGCGACAGCTTCCGCTTCACCCAGGGCCAGCACCTGGTGGTGCGCACCCAGCTGGATGGCGAGGAAGTGCGCCGCTCCTACTCCATCTGCACCGGCGTCAACGACGGCGAGCTGCGCGTCGCGGTCAAGCGCGTGGCGGGCGGGCGCTTCTCCAGCTGGGCCAACGAGCAGCTCAAGGCCGGCCACAGCCTGGAGGTGATGCCGCCCTCCGGCCACTTCAACGTGCCGCTGCACCCGGCGCGCCACGGCCACTACCTGGCGGTGGCCGCCGGCAGCGGCATCACGCCGATCCTCTCCATCGTCAAGACCACCCTTCAGACCGAGCCCCACAGCCGCGTCACCCTGCTCTACGGCAATCGTTCCAGCGCCTCGGCACTGTTCCGCGAACAGCTGGAGGACCTGAAGAACCGCTACCTGCAGCGCCTCAACCTGATCTTCCTGTTCAGCCGCGAGCAGCAGGACGTGGACCTCTACAACGGCCGCATCGACGCCGACAAATGCGGCCAGCTGTTCCAGCGCTGGATCGACGTGCGCGCCCTGGACGCCGCCTTCATCTGCGGCCCGCAGGCGATGACCGAGACCGTGCGCGACCAGCTGCGCGCCAACGGCATGCCGGCCGAGCGCATCCACTTCGAGCTGTTCGCCGCCGCCGGCAGCGAGCACCGGCGCGAAGCCCGCGAGGCTGCCCAGCAAGCAGGCAGCGCGCAAAGCCGGGTGACGGTGATCAGCGACGGCCGCGAAGTGAGCTTCGAGCTGGCCCGCAACAGCCAGAGCCTGCTCGACGCCGGCAACGCCCAGGGCCTGGAACTCCCCTATTCCTGCAAGGCCGGCGTCTGCTCCACCTGCAAGTGCCGGGTGGTCGAGGGCGAGGTGGAGATGGACAGCAACTTCGCCCTGGAGGACTACGAGGTGGCCGCCGGCTACGTGCTCTCGTGCCAGTCCTATCCCGTCAGCGAAAACGTGACCCTGGACTTCGACCAGCTCTGATCCCAACCCCGCCCTACGAGAAGAGATCCACCCGCTTCACCTGCGTGCCGCACCGTCTCGACAACCACAACAAGAGAGAGCAGCCATGACCCCGCAAGACCTCGACCGCATCCGGCAGCACCCGGATTTCATCCAGCTGGTCAAGCGCAAGCAGCGCCTGACCTGGTCCCTCACCGCCGCCATGCTGGCGATCTACTACGGCTTCGTGCTGCTGGTGGCCTTCGCCCCGGAGCTGCTCGGTCGTTCCCTCAGTGGCGGGGTCACCAGCGTCGGCATGCTGGTGGGCGTGGTCATCATCCTCCTGGCCTTCGGGCTCACCGGCATCTACGTGGTGCGCACCAACCGCGTGCTCGACCCGCTGAACGACAAGCTCAAGCAGGAGTGCGCGCCATGAAGGCCCTCCTCGCCCTCACCGCCCTGCTGGCCTCCGGCAGCGCCCTGGCTGCCGATGCCGGCGCGCGGCCGCTGAACTGGCCCGCCATCTATATGTTCCTGGCGTTCGTCGTATTCACCCTCGGCATCACCCGCTGGGCCGCCCTGCGCACCCGCTCCACCGCCGACTTCTATACCGCCGGTGGCGGCCTCACCGGCTTCCAGAACGGCCTGGCAATAGCCGGCGACATGATCAGTGCGGCGTCCTTCCTCGGCATCTCGGCGATGATGTTCCTGAACGGCTACGACGGCCTGCTCTACGCCCTGGGCGTGCTCGCCGGCTGGCCGATCATCCTCTTCCTGATCGCCGAGCGCCTGCGCAACCTGGGCCGCTTCACCTTCGCCGACGTGGTGTCCTACCGCCTCGACCAGAGCCCGATCCGCATCACCGCCGCCTTCGGCACCCTCACCGTGGCCCTGCTCTACCTGGTGGCGCAGATGGTCGGCGCCGGCAAGCTGATCGAGCTGCTGTTCGGCCTCAGCTACCTGCAGGCGGTGTTGCTGGTGGGCGTGCTGATGGTCTGCTACGTCACCTTCGGCGGCATGCTCGCCACCACCTGGGTGCAGATCATCAAGGCCGTGCTGCTGCTCTCGGGCACCAGCTTCATGGCCTTCATGGTCCTGCGCCACTTCGGCTTCAGCACCGAGGCGATGTTCGCCGCCGCCACCGAGGTACACGACAAGGGCACCGCGATCATGGCGCCGGGCGGGTTGCTGTCCAACCCCGTCGACGCCATCTCCCTCGGGCTCGGCATGATGTTCGGCACCGCCGGCCTGCCGCACATCCTCATGCGCTTCTTCACCGTCAGCGACGCCAAGGAAGCGCGCAAGAGCGTGTTCTATGCCACCGGCTTCATCGGCTATTTCTACCTGCTGCTGATAGTGGTGGGCTTCGGCTCCATCGTCATGGTCGGCACCAACCCGGAGTTCCGCGACGCCGCCGGCGCCATCATCGGCGGCGGCAACATGGTCGCCGTGCACCTGTCCCACGCGGTGGGCGGCAGCCTGTTCCTCGGCTTCATCTCGGCCGTGGCCTTCGCCACCATCCTCGCGGTGGTCGCCGGCCTTGCGCTCTCCGGTGCCTCCGCCGTGTCCCACGACCTGTATGCCTGCGTGGTGCGCAAGGGCAAGGCCAGCGAACGGGAGGAAATGCGCGTCTCGCGCCTCGCCACCCTCGGCATCGGCGTGCTGGCGGTGATCCTCGGGCTGCTCTTCGAGTCGCAGAACATCGCCTTCCTTTCCGGCCTGGTGCTGGCCATCGCCGCCTCGGTCAACTTCCCGGTGCTGTTCCTCTCCATGTTCTGGAAGGGCCTGACCACCCGGGGCGCCGTCGCCGGCAGCCTGGCCGGCCTGGCGTCGGCCATCGCCCTGCTGGTGGCCAGCCCGGCGGTGTGGGTCAACGTGCTGCACCACGAGCAGGCGCTGTTCCCCTACGCCAACCCGGCGCTGTTCTCCATGACCCTGGCCTTCTCCAGCGCCTGGCTGTTCTCGGTCACCGACCGCTCCGAACGCGCCACCCGGGAACGCGGCCGCTACCTGGCCCAGTTCATCCGCTCCATGACCGGCATCGGCGCAGCCGCCGCCAGCCGCCACTGACTCCTCGGCCGCCCCCAGCTCCCGAGCGGGGGCGGCCCCACCCCCTCGAACACCGCCTCAAGGAGAACCACCATGAGCAACGTCACCACCCTGCAGAGCCTTATCACCGGCCGCTGGATCGGCCAGCACGGCGCCCAGACCCTGCGCAGCGCCATCGACGGCAGCGCGCTGTTCCGCACCCATGAAGAGCACCTGGATTTCGCCGAAGCCGTCGAGTTCGGCCGCCGCCGCGGCATCCCCGCACTGATGGCATTGGACTTCCAGCAACGCGCCGCGCGGCTCAAGGCCCTGGGCCTCTACCTCAACGAGCGCAAGGAGCAGCTCTACGCCCTGTCGCGCCACAGCGGCGCCACCCGCGCCGACAGCTGGATCGACATCGAGGGCGGCAGCGGCACCCTGTTCGCCTATGCCGGCGTCGGTGCCCGCGAACTGCCCTCCGGCAACGTGGTGCACGAAGGCCCGGCCATGCAGTTGGGCAAGCAGGGCCTGTTCGCCGGCAGCCACATCTTGGTGCCGCGCGGCGGCGTCGCCGTGCACATCAACGCCTTCAACTTCCCCATCTGGGGGATGCTGGAGAAGTTCGCGCCGAGCTTCCTCGCCGGCATGCCCTGCATCGTCAAGCCGGCCACCGCCACCAGCTACCTGACCGAAGCCGCCGTGCGCCTGATGCACGAGTCCGGCCTGCTGCCCGAAGGCAGCCTGCAGCTGGTGATCGGCGGCACGGGCGACCTGCTCGACCGCCTCCAGGGCCAGGACGTGGTGACCTTCACCGGCTCCGCCGACACCGCCGCCACGCTGCGGGTGAACGCTAACCTGGTGCGCAACTCCATTCCCTTCAACGCCGAGGCGGATTCGCTGAACTGCGCCATCCTCGCCCCGGAAATCACCCCGGACGACCCGGAGTTCGACCTCTTCGTCAAGGAAGTGGCCCGGGAGATGACGGTGAAGGCCGGTCAGAAGTGCACCGCCATCCGCCGCGCCATCGTGCCGGCGAAACACATCGACGCCGTGGCCGAGCGCCTGCGCGAGCGCCTGGCCAAGGTGGTGATCGGCGACCCGGCCGTGGACGGCGTGAAGATGGGCGCCCTGGCCTCCCATGCCCAGCAGGCCGACGTCGCCGCGCGGGTGGAAACCCTGCTGGCCGGCAGCGAGCTGCTGTTCGGTGCCCGCGACGGCTTCGCCCCGCAAGGTGAAGGCGTGGCCGAAGGGGCTTTCTTCGCCCCCACCCTGCTGCGCGCCCGCGACCCGCATGCCGAAGGCGGCGCCCACGACATCGAGGCCTTCGGCCCGGTGAGTACGCTGATGGCCTATGAGGACATCGACGAAGCCATCGCCCTCGCCGCCCGTGGCAAGGGCAGCCTGGTGGCCAGCCTGGTGACCCGCGACCCCGCCGTAGCCGCCTACGTGGTGCCGCGCGCCGCCGCCCTGCACGGCCGCCTGCACATCCTCGACCGCGAGTCCGCCGCCGAATCCACCGGTCACGGCTCGCCGCTGCCGGTGCTCAAGCACGGCGGCCCCGGCCGCGCCGGCGGTGGCGAGGAACTGGGCGGCCTGCGCGCCGTGAAGCACTACCTGCAACGCGCCGCCGTGCAAGGCTCGCCCACCATGCTCGCCGCCGTCACCGGCGAATACGTGCGCGGCGCCAAGGTGATCGAGACCGAGGTGCACCCGTTCCGCCGCTGGTTCGACGAGCTGCAGGTCGGCGAATCCCTGCTCACCCACCGCCGCACCGTCACCGAGGCCGATATCGTCAACTTCGGCTGCCTCTCGGGCGACCACTTCTACATGCACTTCGACGAGTTGGCGGCCAAGGAATCCCAGTTCGGCAAGCGCATCGCCCACGGCTACTTCGTGCTCTCCGCCGCTGCCGGCCTGTTCGTCTCCCCGGCCCCCGGCCCGGTGCTGGCCAACTACGGCCTCGACACCCTGCGCTTCGTCAACCCGGTGGGCATCGGCGACACCATTCAGGCGCGCCTGACCTGCAAGCGCAAGATCGACCAGGGCAAGAAGAGCGCCAAGGGCGAGCCCCAGGGCGTGGTGGCCTGGGACGTGGAAGTCACCAACCAGGACGGCGAGCTGGTGGCCAGCTACGACATCCTCACCCTGGTGCTCAAGCGTCCTGCCTGACACCTGATCCGGGCGTTGCACGGCACAGCATGGGTTTCGTTCCTCTCTACCCATCCTACGGGGACTCAATCGCAGGATGGGTCGGGCGGCGCTCCGCGAGCGAAGCGAAACCCATCACCTCCGCCAATCCCTCCCCACCGCGATGCCCAAGCGATTCCCACGCAATCTGGCATGCACAGCCAAACGGTTGGCAAGCAGGCACAAGGCTCGCGCGAGGGCGATACGTACCATCGCCCCATGGGCCGATCCGCGTAGAGCCCCCACGCCAACACCAACAACAACGGGAATCCCACGCATGCAAAGACTCACCCGCGTCACGCCGCTGTTCCGCCTTTCGACCCTGGCCCTGCTGGTGGCCTGCGCCACCCAGGCCGGGGCCTACGAGCTCTACGCCGACGAGGACACCCACCTCAATGCCGACCTGGAAGCGGTGTTCGGCGTCTTCCACAGCCAGGAGAACTACGCCACCACCGGCACCCAGTCGAAGGGTTCCTCCAGCTGGCGCGAGGGCTACATCAAGTACGGCATCAGCGGCGACCAGGGCCTGGGCGGCGCCGGTACCGGCTACGGCGCATTCAACCTGCTCAGCTCCGCCACCTGGGGAGATGGCGACGCGGCGGGCTTCACCGACGGTGACGAACGCACCACCAAGATCGAGGACGCCTACCTGGGCTGGCGCTCCGGCACCCTGTTCGAGGCCCTGGGCGAGGACGGCATCGACTTCTCCTTCGGCCGCCAGAACATCTCGGTGGGCGACGGCTTCCTGATCAACGGCGACGCCCTCAACCTGGGCAACGGCCTGGCCGACGGCGAGTTCGACCGGGGCGGCGCCTACTGGCTGGCGGCCCGCAAGGCCTTCGACCAGACCGCCGTGCTGCGCATCGGCGGCAAGGACGGTTGGCGCGGCGACCTGATGTGGCTGAAGTCCGACAACCGTTCCCAGGCCAGGCCCGAGCTGTTCGTCGGCACCCTGGAGCACGTGGCCGAGCAAGGCACCGTCGGCCTGACCTGGATCGACATCCGCGACGTCGACGAGGAATACGCCTCGCCCATCCAGCTCGACCGCGACGGCATGAAGACCTACAGCCTGCGCGCCCAGGGCAACGCCGGCGTGGAGAACCTGTTCCTCTCCGGCGAATACGCCTGGCAGGACAAGAAGACCGCCGACAACGAGGACGCCTGGTACCTGGAAGCCGGCTGGACCTTCGCCGACGCGCCCTGGAGCCCCAGCGTCAGCTACCGCTACAGCCGCTTCTCCGAAGCCTTCGACCCGCTGTTCTTCGGCTTCAACCGCGGCTACGGCACCTGGTTCCAGGGCGAGGTGGCGGCCAACTACGCCGGCCCCTTCAACAGCAACACCCGCGTCCACCACGTGGCGCTCAAGGCCACTCCGCTGGAGAACCTGAGCATCGGCGCGCTGTACTTCGACTTCGACACCCTCGACCGCGACCTGGGCAACTTCGACGGCCGCGAGCTGGACCTCTACGCCGAGTGGGCGGTCAACGACAACCTGGTGATCATGCCGGTGGTGGGTGTGTACGAGCCCAGCCGCAGCGCCGACAACGGCGGCACCCAGATAGGCAGCAACGACCGCAACCTCTACACCCAGCTGGTCTTCGCCAGCCACTTCTGAGCCCCTGGCGGCGGGTCTCCCGCCGCCCTTCCCCCGAGCACGCCATGCGTACACCTTCCCTGAGCATCCAGAGCCGCATCACCCTGCTCGCCAGCGCCTGCCTGATCCTCGTGGTGGCGTTGCTGGTGGGGCTTTCGCTGTACCAGACCCGGCTCAGCACCGAACGCGTCAAGGCCTCCAGCGGCCGCATGCTGGCCAACGCCGCCGAAGCCCACATGCAGGCCCAGGCCCGCGTGCAGGCGCTGCAGATCCAGCGCACCTTCCTGCAAACCTACGAATACGGCCAGGGCCTCTCGCGCGTCCTCCTCTACCTGCGGGCGCGGGCGACGGCCGGCGAGCTGACCGCCGCCGAGCTGCGCCAGCGCATGGCCGAACAGATGCGCAGCGCCGTCCTCGCCAAGCCCGACCTGCTCGGGCTTTTCGTCATCTTCGAGCGCGACGCACTGGACGGCGCCGACAGCCAGTTCGTCGGCCAGGACCAGGCCTTCGGCAACGACGCCGGGCGCTTCTCGCTGTACTGGGTGCAGGGCAAGCCGGGCGAGCTGCAACCGGTGGTCGGCCCGGAGCAGATCCTCGGCGACACCTCGCCCGGCCCCAGCGGCAGCCCCTACAACGCCTTCTACACCTGCCCGCGCGACAACCGCCGCGCCTGCCTGCTGGAACCCTATTTCGACGACGCCTCCGGCACCCGCCGGCTGGTCACCAGCGTCGCCTTCCCGCTGATCGAGAACGACAAGGTGATCGCCGTGGTCGGCCTCGACATCAGCCTCGACGCCCTGCAGCGCAGCGCCCTGGACGGCAGCGCCCAGTTGTTCGACGGCGCCGGCCAGTTGGGCATCCTCAGCAACGGTGGCGTGGTCGCCGGCTACAGCGCCGATGCCACCGCCCTGGGCAAGCGCCTCGACCAGGCCCTGCCCGACGGCGCCGACGCGGTGCTCGACAGCCTGCGCCAGGCCAAGGCACGCACCCTGGTGGACGAGCAGCGCATCCGTGTCCTGGAGCCGCTGGAACCCATCCCCGGCGCCGCGCCGTGGGGTGTGCTGGCGACGGTGCCGCAGCGCGTGCTGCTGGCCCCGGCCGAAGCCCTGCAGAAGGAGCTGGACGCCGAGCGCCTGGCCAGCTCCGCCCTGGAGTTCGGCCTGGGCAGTGGCGCCGCCCTGTTCGGCGTGCTGCTGATCTGGTTCGCCGCCTTCCGCATCACCCGCCCGCTGCAAGGCCTGACACGCATGCTGGAAGCCATCGCCCAGGGCGAAGGCGACCTCACCCGTCGCCTGGCCGTGCACTCCCGTGACGAGCTGGGCAAGCTCGCCGGCGCCTTCAACCGTTTCGTCGAACGCATCCACGCCTCCATGGGTGAGGTGGCCTCGGCCACGGGACGGGTCAACGAGGTCGCACAACGGGTGCTGGCCGCCTCCAACTCCTCGATGCACAACTCCGACGAGCAGGCCCAGCGCACCAACAGCGTCGCCGCCGCGATCAACCAGCTGGGCGCCGCCGCCCAGGAGATCGCCCGCAACGCCGCCGACGCCTCGCACCAGGCCTCCGACGCCCGAGAACTGGCCGAGGAAGGCAAGCAGGTGGTCGGCAAGACCCTCACCGCCATGCACGAGCTGTCCACCAAGATCAGCGCCTCCAGCACCCAGATCGAGACCCTCGCCGGCAAGACGGTGAACATCGGCCAGATCCTCGACGTGATCAAGGGCATCTCCGAGCAGACCAACCTGCTGGCCCTCAACGCCGCCATCGAAGCCGCCCGCGCCGGCGAGGCCGGCCGTGGCTTCGCCGTGGTCGCCGACGAGGTGCGCAACCTCGCCCACCGCACCCAGGTGTCGGCCCAGGAAATCCACCAGATGATCGAAGAGCTGCAGGTCGGCTCCCGCGAGGCGGTCGCCAACATGACCCAGAGCCAGCGCTACAGCCAGCAGAGCGTCGAGATCGCCAACCTGGCCGGCGAACGCCTCTCCAGCGTCACCCAGCGCATCGGCGAGATCGATGGCATGAACCAGTCCGTGGCCACCGCCACCGAGGAACAGACCTCCGTGGTCGAAGCCCTGAACATGGACATCACCGAGATCAACACCCTCAACCAGGAAGG
>NZ_QKRU01000041.1:0-67603 GCF_003234055.1 Pseudomonas sp. 57B-090624 | reverse complement strand
AGCCCACCCCCCCCGCTGCGCCGCAGCCGCCGATGGAACTGACGCCGGCCCTGCCCGAACCTGTTGCACCTGCACCTGCACCTGCACCTGCACCTGCACCTGCGCCTGTAGCGCCGGTCGAGCCGGTCAGTGCCCCCGCGCCGACCGCCGAGGTCGCTCCGGCGCCAGTTGTCGAGGCTCCTGTTCCGGCTGCCGAGCCCGCCGTCGATGCGCCGGCCGTTGCACCGGCCCAGCCGCAGCCCGTGGCCGAGGCCGCCAAGGCCGGTTTCTTCGCCCGTCTCAAGCAGGGCCTGTCGAAGACCAGCGCCAGCCTGGGCGAGGGGATGGCCAGCCTGTTCCTTGGTCGCAAGGCCATCGACGATGACCTGCTTGACGAGATCGAGACCCGCCTGCTGACCGCCGACGTCGGCGTCGAGGCGACCACTGCCATCGTCCAGAGCCTGACCCAGAAGGTCGCGCGCAAGCAGCTGGCCGACAGCGACGCCCTGTACAAGGCCCTGCAGGATGAACTCGCCGCGCTGCTCAAGCCGGTCGAACAACCCCTGGTGATCGATGCCGGGAAGCGCCCCTACGTGATCCTCGTGGTCGGCGTGAACGGCGTCGGCAAGACCACCACCATCGGCAAGCTGGCCAAGAAGCTGCAGCTCGAAGGCAAGAAGGTCATGCTCGCCGCCGGCGACACCTTCCGCGCCGCGGCCGTCGAGCAGCTGCAGGTCTGGGGCGAGCGCAACAACATCGCCGTCATCGCCCAGCACACCGGTGCCGATTCCGCCTCGGTGATCTTCGATGCCGTGCAGGCCGCCAAGGCCCGTGGCATCGATGTACTGATCGCCGACACCGCCGGCCGCCTGCACACCAAGGACAACCTCATGGAGGAGCTGAAGAAGGTGCGCCGGGTGATCGGCAAGCAGGACGAGAGCGCCCCCCACGAGGTGCTGCTGGTGCTGGACGCCGGCACCGGCCAGAACGCCATCAACCAGGCCAAGCAGTTCCACCAGGCGGTCAGCCTTTCGGGCCTGGCGCTGACCAAGCTCGACGGCACCGCCAAGGGCGGGGTGATCTTCGCCCTGGCCAAGCAGTTCGGCCTGCCGATCCGCTACATCGGCGTTGGCGAAGGCATCGACGACCTGCGCGATTTCGAGGCCGAGTCCTTCGTTCGCGCGCTGTTCGCGGAGCGGGAGCGCGCATGATCCGTTTCGAGCAGGTGGGCAAGCGGTACCCCAACGGCCACGTCGGCCTGCATGAACTGAGCTTTCGCGTACGCCGTGGCGAGTTCCTCTTCGTCACCGGCCACTCCGGCGCCGGCAAGAGCACCCTGTTGCGCCTGCTGCTCGCCATGGAGCGGCCGACCACCGGCAAGCTCCTGCTGGCGGGCCAGGACCTGTCGCAGATCACCACCTCGCAGATCCCCTTCCTGCGCCGGCAGATAGGCGTGGTGTTCCAGAATCACCAGCTGCTGTTCGACCGCACCGTGTTCGACAACGTCGCCCTGCCCTTGCAGATCCTCGGCCTCGCCAAGCCGGAGATCGCCAAGCGCGTCGGCGTGGCGCTGGAGCGTGTCTCCCTGGCCGACAAGGCCGAGCTCTATCCGGCCGATCTTTCCACCGGCCAGCAACAGCGCGTCGGCATCGCCCGTGCGGTGGTGCACCGCCCGGCCCTGCTGCTGGCGGACGAGCCCACCGGCAACCTCGACCCGCGCCTGGCGGCCGAGATCATGGGCGTCTTCGAGGACATCAATCGCTTGGGCACCACGGTTCTGATCGCCAGCCACGACCTGGCGCTGATCGCCCGCATGCGCCACCGCATGCTCACCCTGCAACGTGGCCGCCTGATCGGCGATGGGGAGGCCGGCTGATGAGCGCGACCCGCATGCCGCCGCCCAAGCCCGCCGAGCGCGTAGGCGCCACCGCCAAGCCGACCGAGCCACAGAAGGGCGGCGACGACGGCCCGGATTTCCGCGCCCTGCTGCACGCCTGGCTGGAGGCCCATCGCGCCAGCCTGGTGGACAGCCTGCGTCGACTGGGCCGCCAGCCCATCGGCAGCTTCTTCACCAGCCTGGTGATGGCCATCGCCCTGAGCCTGCCCATGGGCCTGTCGCTGCTGCTCAACAACGTCGAGCGCCTGGGGGGGTCCTGGCAGCGTGCGGCGCAGATCTCGCTGTTCCTGCAGATGGACGCCGGCGAGGCCGACGGCCAGAAGCTGCGCGAGGAGATCAGCGGCATGCCGGATGTCGCCGAGGCCGAGTGGATCAGCCGCGAGCAGGCGCTGGACGAGTTCCAGCAGCAGTCCGGCCTGGGCCAGGCGCTCAAGGAGCTGCCTGAGAACCCGTTGCCCGGGGTGATCCTGGTGACGCCCAAGGAAGTCGACAAGACCACACTCGAAGCCCTGCGCCTGCGCCTGGCCGAGCTGCCCAAGGTGGAGCAGGCCCAGCTCGACCTGGTCTGGGTGGAGCGCCTCTCGGCGATCCTCAAGCTGGGCGAGCGCTTCGTCTTCGGCCTGACCCTGCTGCTGGTGTCGGCGCTGCTGCTGGTGATCGGCAACACCATCCGCCTGCACATCGAGAACCGCCGCACCGAGATCGAGGTCATCAAGCTGGTAGGTGGAACCGATGCCTACGTACGACGTCCCTTCCTTTATATGGGGGCGCTCTACGGCATCGGCGCCGGCCTGCTCTCCTGGCTGGTGCTGGCCTTCGGCCTGGACTGGCTGAACGACGCGGTGGTTCGCCTCGCCGGCCTCTACGGCAGCGACTTCGCCCTCGGCGGCGTGCCCATGGCCGATGGTCTGTCCCTGCTCCTGGGCGCCGTGCTGCTGGGCTACATTGGCGCCTGGCTGGCCGTGGCGCGTCACCTGAGCGAGCTCGCGCCCCGCTAGAAACGCTTCGGGAAAGGCTGCTCCCGATCGGGGTGTAACGAAACTTTTACGCCCCCTTGCAGTCATAAAAGCCAGTGCTAAACTGCGCGAGCTTAGTGAATCGGAGGATTCGCATGACCACTTCCCTGCAACCTGTCTATGCCCTGGCTCCCGGTGCGAACCTGGATGCCTACGTGCATGCGGTCAATGGCATCCCGCTGCTGACCCCCGAGCAGGAGCGCGAACTGGCCGAACGCCTCTTCTACCAACAGGATCTGGAAGCGGCGCGGCAAATGGTGTTGGCGCACCTGCGCTTCGTTGTACACATCGCCAAGAGCTATTCCGGCTATGGTCTGGCCCAGGCCGACCTGATCCAGGAAGGCAACGTCGGCCTGATGAAGGCCGTGAAACGCTTCAACCCGGAAATGGGCGTGCGTCTGGTGTCCTTCGCGGTGCACTGGATCAAGGCCGAGATCCACGAGTTCATCCTGCGCAACTGGCGCATCGTCAAGGTCGCCACCACCAAGGCGCAGCGCAAGCTGTTCTTCAACCTGCGCAGCCAGAAGAAACGCCTGGCCTGGCTGAACAACGATGAAGTCCACGCCGTGGCCGAGAGCCTGGGCGTGGAACCGCGTGAAGTGCGGGAGATGGAAAGCCGGTTGACCGGCCATGACATGGCGTTCGACCCGGCGGCGGATGCCGACGACGACACCGCCTATCAGTCGCCGGCCCACTACCTGGAAGACCACCGCTACGACCCGGCACGGCAGCTGGAGGAAGCGGACTGGAGCGACAGCTCCACCGCCAGCCTGCACGAAGCGCTGGAAGGCCTGGACGAGCGCAGCCGTGACATCCTCAACCAGCGTTGGCTGGCCGAGGAGAAGGCGACCCTGCATGACCTGGCCGCCAAGTACAACGTCTCCGCCGAGCGCATCCGCCAGCTGGAGAAGAATGCGATGAACAAGCTCAAGGGCTTCATCCAGGCGTAAGCCAGCGACCCCATCCAAGCCGCCCCTTCGGGCGGCTTTTTTCTGCCCGGAGCGAACCATGCCGATGCCCACTCTCCGTCCTCAACACTGGCTGTTGTTCGTCCTGGTCGCAGCGGCTTTCTTCTCCCTGGCGCTGTGGATGCAGCGCGGCGGTGAGTCCGGCGAACCACTGGCCTGGGTGAGCGCCTGGCAGCAGCCGTTGCTGGAGCCCATGGCCGAGGGCGAACTGACCCTGGGGGCGCTGAACCGCGAGTCGCCGGGTGAATTATGGCTGCAGCCCGGCAGCGACGGGCCGCGCCTGCTGTTCCGCAGCACCGGTGACGGTGCGGATGCCTGCAACCTGGAAGCGGAGCTGGCCCTGGACGCGGGCGAGCGCGAGAGCCTGCTCAAGGCCCTGGGGACCGGCGCTGGCCAGGGTGACCAACCTTTGAGTCCGCAGATGCTGGAGCAGTTGGCCGGGCACCGCCTGGCCGCGCTGGAGTTGCGTCCGCAGCAACCACCGGCGGCCTCGCGCCTTGCCGCCAGCGTCGGTCAGCCGCGCCTGCGCCTGCAGTTGGGGGAGGGCGAGGCCTGGGTCTATCCGGCCGAGGGGCTGACCGCCCATGTGCTCGACGAGCAGGTGCATCAGGTTCGCGTGGTGCCGCGCAGCACGCTCAGGCATTGATCAGATCGGTGTGGACGGCTTGAGCTGCTCGAGGTAGTGGGTGCCGCCGAGCTGGGCCATCTGCCGGCGAATCCAGCCGGCGCGGCGCGCGACATAGTTGCCTGGGCGCCCGGCATGCCACTCGCGCGGGTTGGGCAGCACGGCGGCCAGCAGGCTCGATTGCTGGCGTGACAGGTAAGGCGCGCCGATGCCGAAATGGTACTTGGCCGCTGCCTCGGCGCCGAATACGCCATCACCCCATTCCACGCTGTTGAGGTAGACCTCGAGAATCCGCTGCTTCGACCAGAACAGCTCGATCAGCGCGGTGAACCAGGCCTCCAGCCCCTTGCGCAGCCAGCTGCGGCCGGACCAGAGGAAGACGTTCTTGGCCACCTGCTGGCTCAGGGTGCTGGCGCCGCGCAGCGAGCCGCCGCGCTCATTGTGGGCGAGGGCGGCGCGAATGGCCGGGACATCGAAGCCCCAGTGCTCGGCGAACTTCTGGTCCTCGGCGGCGATCACTGCGATCTTCAGGTCGTCCGGCAGCTCCTTCCAGGGGCGCCAGCTGCGCTTGAGGTCGATGGGTTCGCCGTCGATCCAGGACTCGACCTTGCGCTCCACCATCAGCATGGTCCCGGGCGGCGGCACCCAGCGGAACAGCAGGACCAGCAACACCGAGCCGGCGACGAACCAGAGCAGCAGTTTGAACAGGCGACGGCTGAGGGATCGGAACATGCGTGGCTTGGCCGGGGGATGGTTTGCGCGCCATTATAGCGACCGCTTCCTACTTGTCTGGAGTCTTCGATGGCCCGCTTGTTCCTGCTGTTTTCCGCCTTCGCCGGGTTCACTGGCGTCGCCCTCGGCGCTTTCGCCGCCCATGGCCTCAAGGCTCGCCTCACGCCCGAGCACCTGGCGGTATTCCAGACCGGTACGCATTACCAACTGATCCACGCACTCGCCCTGTTCGGCGTCGGGCTGCTGTCCCTGCACCTGCCCGGCCGCCTGGTGAATGCCGCCGGTGGCCTGTTCGCCCTCGGCATCCTGCTGTTCTCCGGCAGCCTTTACGTGCTCACCCTCACCGGGGTCGGCAAGCTCGGCATCATCACGCCCTTTGGCGGCGTGGCCTTCCTCGGTGGCTGGTTGTGCCTGGGTCTGGCGGCCTGGCAACTGGCGGCGCGCTGATCGTCCCGAGTCTGACCCTGGCGTCAAAAATGAGGACGAATGGCGCCATTCAGCCTTGGTCATCGGCATGGATCGGGCTAGAATGCCGACCCCTCAAGTTGTGACCGCATCGTCATGCACATTCAGTTGAACGGCGAACCTTTCGAGCTGCCCGACGGCCAGACCGTCGCGGACCTGATCGCACGCCTGGACCTGACTGGCCGCCGTGTCGCGGTCGAACTCAACCTCGATATCGTGCCGCGCAGCCAGCATGCCGCCACCGCGCTCAGCGAAGGCGACCGGGTCGAAGTGGTACACGCCATCGGTGGCGGCTAGGCCGCCCGCTAGGAGTCCTCATGAGCCAAACGCCGATCGACAAGCCGTTCACCCTGGCTGGTCGCACCTATGAGTCGCGCCTGCTGGTCGGCACCGGCAAGTACAAGGACCTCGACGAAACCCGCCGCGCCATCGAAGCCTCGGGAGCCGAGATCGTCACCGTGGCGGTGCGCCGCACCAACATCGGTCAGAACCCCGGCGAGCCCAACCTGCTCGACGTGATCCCGCCGAGCCGCTACACCATCCTGCCCAACACCGCCGGCTGCTACGACGCGGTGGAAGCGGTGCGTACCTGCCGGCTGGCCCGCGAGCTGCTGGACGGGCACAACCTGGTGAAGCTGGAAGTCTTGGCCGACCAGAAGACCCTCTTCCCCAACGTGATCGAGACCCTCAAGGCCGCCGAAGTGCTGGTCAAGGAAGGTTTCGACGTGATGGTCTACACCAGCGACGACCCCATCATCGCCCGCCAACTGGCCGAGATGGGCTGCATCGCGGTGATGCCCCTGGCCGGCCTGATCGGCTCGGGCCTGGGCATCTGCAACCCCTACAACCTGCGCATCATCCTCGAGGAAGCCAAGGTCCCGGTGCTGGTGGATGCCGGCGTGGGCACCGCTTCCGATGCCACCATCGCCATGGAACTGGGTTGCGAGGCCGTGTTGATGAACACCGCCATCGCCCACGCCCAGGACCCGGTGATGATGGGCGAGGCCATGAAGCACGCCATCGTCGCCGGCCGCCTCGCGTACCTCGCCGGGCGCATGCCGCGCAAGCTCTACGCCAGCGCCTCGTCGCCGCTGGATGGTCTGATCCGCTGAGATAAACCATGACTGAACAGCAGGACTCGCCGGCAGAAGCCGGCGAAGTGCGTCACCGCACCATCAAGAGTTTCGTGATGCGCGCCGGGCGCATGACCGAGGGCCAGCAACGTGGCCTCGACCAGGGCTGGCCGAAATTCGGCCTGGAGCTGGCCGACGGCCCGCGTGACTTCGATGCGGTGTTCGGCCGCAGCGCCCCGCGTACCTTCGAGATCGGCTTCGGCATGGGCCACGCCACCCTGGAGATGGCCGCCGCCGCGCCGGAACAGGATTTCATCGGTGTCGAGGTTCATCGCCCCGGCGTCGGCGCGCTGCTCAACGGCGCCATGACCCAGGGCCTGACCAACATCCGCGTCTACAGCTGCGACGCCCTGGAGGTGCTGCGCGACTGCGTGGCCGATGCCAGCCTCGAGCGCGTGCTGCTGTTCTTCCCGGACCCGTGGCACAAGTCGCGCCACCACAAGCGCCGCATCGTCCAGCCGGCCTTCGCCGAACTGGTCCGCAGCAAGCTGCGCATCGGGGGCGTGCTGCACATGGCCACCGACTGGGAGCACTACGCGGAACACATGCTGGAGGTGATGAACGCCGCGCCCGGCTACCGCAACCTGGCGGAAGACGGCCGCTACGTACCGCGCCCGGAAGAGCGCCCGATCACCAAGTTCGAACGCCGCGGCGAGCGCCTCGGCCACGGCGTATGGGACCTCAAGTTCCAGCGCGTCGACTGATACACCTTCGCGGCCCAGGCCGCGAACGCCACGGACGAGCACAACCCTAGACCGGGACCACCCGGCGCCAGGACGGCACCCTCACCTGATCCGACGTAGATAAAGAGCCCCGCCTATAGTGGTGGTGGCACAAGAACAATAGCGGTGCGACTCGAGCGCACCGCGAGGAGAAGGCTGTGTTGAGAAAGTTTGCAATTCTGCTTCTGGCCTCCTGTGCCCTGCAGGCGCAGGCCAAGGTCGGTGCCGACGATGCCGCGCGGCTCGGAGGGGAGCTGACGCCACTGGGCGGTCAACGTGCGGGCAATGCCGAAGGTTCGATCCCGGCGTGGGGCGGCGGCCTGTCGACGCCGCCGGCGGGTTACCAGCCCGGCATGCACCACCCCGATCCCTTCGGGGCCGAGGCCCCCAAGTACGTCATCAACAGCAAGAACGTCGGCCAGTACGCGACGCAGCTGCCGGCCGGCCTCAAGGCCCTGGTGGAAACCTACCCGGACTACTCCGTGCGTGTGTTCCCCACCCATCGCAGCGCGGCTGCGCCGCAGCGCATCTATGACGCCACCCGCTTCAACGCCCTCAACGGCGAGCTGATCGCCGGCGGCAACGGTGTGCAGGGCGTGGCGGCGGGCATCCCCTTCCCGATCCCTTCCAGCGGCCTGGAAGTCATCTGGAACCACATCCTGCGTTACCGTGGCGACCAGATCCACTTCGTCACCAACCAGGCGGCTGTGCTGGCCAACGGCAGCTACAACCTGCAGAAGCTGGATCGCAACATCTACTTCGTCTATGGCCGTGAAGGCGTGCAGCCGAAGGACCTGGAAAACACCATCTTCTATTACAAGTACGCGGTCGTTGCGCCGGCCAAGCTGGCCGGTTCCGCGCTGGTGGTGCAGGAGACCCTCGATCAGGTGCTGTCGATCCGCAAGGCGTGGCGCTTCAACCGTGGCGAACGCCGCGTGCGTCGCCTGCCGATGCTGGCCTACGACACCCTGCAGCCGGACACCAACGGCATGGCCACCGCCGACGTCGTCGACTCCTACAACGGCGCGCCGGAACGCTACGAGTGGAAGCTGGTGGGCAAGCAGGAGACCCTGGTCCCCTACAACAGCTATGCCCTGCACCAGAAGGGCATCCCCTACGATCAGATCCTCAAGACCAGGTTCGTCAATCCGGACCTGCTGCGCTACGAACTGCACCGCACCTGGGTGGTCGAGGCGAACCTGCGCAAGGGCTTCTCCCACCCCTACGCCAAGCGTCGCTTCTACATAGACGAAGACAGCTGGCAGATCCTCGCGGTCGACCTGTACGACAAGGACGGCCAGTTGATCGGCCTGCAGGAAAGCCACCCGATCAGCTACTACGATGTACCGATGTTCGGCAGCACCCTGGAGACCATCTACGACTTCAAGGGCGGCCGCTACTTCGCCGATGGCCTCGACAACAACGAGCCCATGTACGACTTCAACGCGCCCCTGAGCCCGCGTGACTTCACGCCGCAGGCCCTGCGCCGCGAAGGCAACTGATATTCCGGCCTGCCTGGCCACTCCAGCCGCCCTTCGGGGCGGCTTTTTATTGGGCGGGGAAAAGCGTCGGCCGGGTGGCATGTGCGTCGAGGTGATGGGTTTCGCTTCGCTCTACCCATCCTACGATGCGGGTAGGGGTGGGCCCTTTCTAGTTGATCATCTCCGCGCCGAGGATGGTCTGCTCCGGCAGGGCCGGCGGCGCGGGGCTGATCTGCATGTACTTGATGCTCTCGCGGGGGATGAGCAGCAGGTCGCCGTCCACCTCGATGCTGACGAAGGCCGATTCCATCTGCTTGCGCAGGCCGCGCGCGACCTCCACCGGGTCGCTGGACTGCTGGGGAAAGCGCAGCGCCAGGCGCTGGCCGTCCTGGAAGTGCATATAGAGGTGCTTGATCGGCTTCATGGCGTGCTCCTTGTCGATGACATGGCGGCCAGTGGCCGCCGGAGCGTGCCCTGGGCCTCAGTTGCGGTCGGCGAGGACGCCGATCAGGAAGAAGACTAGTAGCAGGACGGGCGCCAGGGTGTAGTTGTTGAAATAGCCCAGGCCCTTGGCCAGCCAGGGGGTCAGGAAGATCATCGCCAGGCCGTAGCCCAGCGCGCAGAGGGCGACGAACAGCAGCGTGCGGAAGAGGAAGTTGAGGCCGCCGATGCGTTGCTGGATCCAGGCGTTGATACCGGGGCCGAGGAGCACCAGCAGGGTCGCCATGATGGCCAGGGAGATGTCGTAGAGGTGGCTGCGACTCCAGCGGGAGAGGGTCGCGACCAGGTCCAGAAGCAGGTCCATCCGTTGTCCTTAGCCCTCAGGGCAGGAAGTGTTGCAGCAGGTCGTTGAGGAACAGCTGGCCTTCCCGGGTTGCCACCAGGCGTGCCGGGTCGGCGTCCAGCAGGCCGCGTGCCTCGGCTTCGCGGCGTGCTTCGGCGAGGCCGGAGAGCGGCAGGCCGGTGCGTGTGGTGAAGAGCTCGGCGTCGACGCCATCGCTGAGGCGCAGCACGTTCATGAGGAACTCGAAGGGCAGCTCGCCTGCGTCCAGCACCCGTTCGCCGGCCTGGAAGGGCTTGCTCCTGTCCAGGTAGTCCTTGGGCAGGCGGGTCTTCCAGGTGCGTACGATGTGGCCCGCCGGGTCGCTCAGCTTGGCGTGGGCGCCAGCGCCGATGCCGAGGAAGTCGCCGAAGGTCCAGTAGTTGAGGTTGTGCCGCGCGCGCCGGCCTTCCCGGGCATAGGCGGAGACCTCGTACTGGGCATAGCCGTGCTCGGCCAGGAGCGCCTGCCCGGCTTCCTGGATGTCCCAGAGGATGTCGTCCTCGGGCAGTTCCGGCGGCTGGGTCCAGAACACCGTGTTCGGCTCCATGGTCAGCTGGTACCAGGACAGGTGCGTCGGCGCCTGCTCGATGGCGATGCGCAGGTCGTCCAGGGCGTCCTCGATGGATTGCTCCGGCAGGCCGTGCATCAGGTCCAGGTTGAAGTTGTCGAAGCCGGCCTTGCGCGCCATGTCGGCGGCGCGGATCGCCTCGCCGCCGTCGTGGATGCGGCCCAGGGCCTTGAGCTTGGCTTCCTGGAAGCTCTGTACGCCGATGGACAGGCGATTGATGCCCAGCTGCCGGTAGGCGGAGAACTTGGCCTGCTCGAAGGTGCCCGGGTTGGCTTCCAGGGTGATCTCGATGTCGCGGGCGAAGCTCACGCGCCGCTCCACGCCGTCCAGCAGGCGGCCCAGGGCCTTCGCGCTGAACAGGCTGGGCGTGCCGCCACCGAAGAAGATCGAGGTCAGCTCGCGGCCGTGGACGTGGTGCAGGTCGGCGTCCAGGTCCGCCAGCAGCGCGTCGACATAGGCCTCTTCGGGCAGCTCGGGGCCGGCGGCATGGGAGTTGAAGTCGCAGTACGGGCACTTGCGCACGCACCACGGGATATGGATGTAGGCCGCCAGGGGAGGCAGCTCGAAGCCCGAAGCTTGAAGCTTGAAGTCGCTTCCAGCTTCCAGCTTCCGGCTTTCGGCTTTCATATCCCCAACCGCTGCTTCAACAGGGCCATGGCGCGGGCGCGATGGCTGAAGCGGTTCTTCTCGGCAGGCGGCATCTCGGCGCTGGAGCAGTCGCCCTCCGGCACCCAGAACAGCGGGTCGTAGCCGAAGCCGTGCTCGCCGCGGGCCTCGAAGAGGATGCGTCCGCGCCAGACGCCTTCGCAGAGGATCGGCAGCGGGTCGTCGGCATGGCGCATCAGCGCCAGGGAGCAGATGAACTGCGCGCCGCGCTCGGCTTCCGGTACGTCCTTCAGGGCGGCCAGCAGCTTGGCGTTGTTGGCCGCGTCACCCTGGCCGTCGGCGTAGCGCGCCGAGTAGATGCCGGGGGCGCCGCCGAGGACGTCCACGGCCAGGCCGGAGTCGTCCGCCAGGGCCGGCAGGCCGGACACGCGGGCGGCGTTGCGCGCCTTGAGGATGGCGTTCTCGACGAAGGTCAGGCCGGTTTCCTCGGGCTCGATGTCGCTGAACTCGCCGATCGAGCGCACACGCACGCTGTCGCCGAGCATGGCCTGGAGTTCCTTGAGCTTGCCGGCGTTGTGGCTGGCCAGCACCAGTTCTTTGAAGGGCATCATTCGTCTGGGAAGAATTCCTGGTCGAAGTTGAAGGTGTTCGGCGCGCCGCCGCCCTGCTGCACCGTCAGGGTGAAGTTGAGCATCTCGCGCTGGCTGAAGGGGAACTGCGCCAGGTAGTAGATGGCGCCGCCCTCGTTGACCTGCTTGAAGGTGAGCGGGGTGACCTTGCCGAGCAGGTCCTTGACCTGGCCGCTGACCTGGGCGGTGCTGGCCTTGCCGGCCTTGAGCACGGCGATGTTGACCACGCCCTGGGTCTTGCTGCGGATCAGGCCGACGGCCGCGGCGACATCGGGCTGCAGGAAGCTCGAGTTGAACGCGCTGTAGTGCACGTCCAGGTCACCGAAGGTCTGCTTGCGTTCGGCCACGGCCGGCAGGGCCAGGCACAGGGCGAAGAGGAAAAGGGTCAGGCGGCGCATGGTGGCGGTCTCCAGTCAGATCGCGATACGGCTTTCCAGCACGCTGGGGCCGCTGACGCGATAGATGCCGATCTCACCCAGGAGATTAGGCCATAGACGGCTTCCCAGGTTGTGGCGGTGCTCATGGTCGACCGCCAGGCGGTCGAGCACCTTCATCTTCATGTCCCGGCACAGGGCCTCGAAGTCCTTGAAGGTGCAGAAGTGGATGTTCGGCGTGTTGTACCAGGTGTACGGCAGGAACTCGGACACCGGCATGCGGCCGTTGCGTGCGAGGTACCAGCGGCAGCGCCAGTGGCCGAAGTTGGGGAAGGTGATGATGCACTGGCGGCCGACGCGCAGCATCTCTTCGAGGATGCGGTCGGGGTAGTGCACGGCCTGCAGTGCCTGGGTCATCACCACCACGTCGAAGCTGTTGCTGGCGAAGTTGCCCAGGCCCTTGTCCAGGTCCTGCTCGATGACGTTGACGCCCTTGCCGATGCACTGGGCGATGTTGTCCGGGTCGATCTCCAGGCCGTAGCCGGTGACCTGCTTGTGGTCACGCAGCCAGGCCAGCAGTTCGCCGTCGCCGCAGCCGAGGTCGAGCACGCGGCTGCCGGCGGGGATCCAGTCCTGGATGATTTCGAGGTCGGCGCGCACGGTGGCTCCCTTAGACGGCGATGCGGTTCATGTAACCGCTGAAGGCTTGCAGGTAACGCGGGATCGGCATGAGGAAGGCGTCGTGGCCCTGCGGCGCGTCGATCTCCAGGTAGCAGACGTTCTTCCGCGCGGCGGTCAGGGCGTCGACGATCTCCCGCGAGCGGGCCGGGGAGAAGCGCCAGTCGGTGGTGAAGGACATCACGCAGAAGTCCGCCGTGGCGCCGGCCAGGGTCCTGGCCAGGTCGCCGTCGTGGGCTGCGGCCGGGTCGAAGTAGTCCAGGGCCTTGGTCATCAGCAGATAGGTGTTGGCGTCGAAGCGGCCGGAGAATTCCTCACCCTGGTAGCGCAGGTAGCTCTCCACCTGGAATTCGACGCTGTGGAAGTCGTAGTTGAGCTTCTCGCTCTTCAGGCCCCGGCCGAATTTCTCACCCATGGCGTCGTCGGAGAGGTAGGTGATGTGGCCGACCATGCGCGCCAGCATCAGGCCGCGCTTGGGGATCACGCCCTGGTCCTGGAAATGGCCGCCATGGAATTCCGGGTCGGTGAGGATGGCCTGGCGCGCCACCTCGTTGAAGGCGATGTTCTGGGCAGACAGCTTGGGCGCCGAGGCGATGGCCAGGCAGTGGCGCACGCGCTCGGGGTAGCTGATGGTCCATTGCAGGGCCTGCATGCCGCCGAGGCTGCCGCCGACCACGGCGGCCCATTGGCCGATGCCCAGGGTGTCGGCCAGGCGTGCCTGGCTGTGCACCCAGTCCTCCACCGTCATCACCGGGAAGTCGGCGCCGAAGGGCTTGCCGGTGGCCGGGTTGGTGCTGGAGGGGCCGGTGGAGCCGTTGCAGCCGCCGAGGTTGTTCAGGCTGACGACGAAGAAGCGGCGGGTGTCGATGGCCTTGCCGGGGCCGATGCAGCTGTCCCACCAGCCCGGCTTGCGGTCTTCCATGCTGTGGTAGCCGGCGGCGTGGTGATGGCCGGAGAGGGCGTGGCAGATCAGCACGGCGTTGCTGCGGCTGGCGTTCAGCTCGCCGTAGGTTTCATAGACCAGCTCGTACTCGGCCAGGCTGCGACCGCAGGCCAGCGGCAGCGGTTCGCTGAAACGCTGCACCTGGGGCGTGACCAGGCCGACGGAATCTTCGGGGATGACGGTGGGCATCGCAGCCGCTGCTCTTTATCTGGGAAGGGCGCCAGTCTAAAGAGCACCGTCCCACCCGGCAAGCAGGCGGAACGGCGGCCAAACCCTTGAATCGAAAGGCTCAGGCCTCGTGTTGCTGGCGCACCAGTCCGGGCAGGCTGACCACCTTGCCCTGGCGCTGGATGGGCGCTGGGCGACGCAGCGCGCGGAGCATGTCGTTGGCCTGGGCCAGCTGCTTCTCCAGCTCGTCGATGTAGCGCGATAGCTGCAGCACGCGCTGGCGTGCCTGCTGGGTGTCCTGGGCCAGGGCCTTGAGGCGCAGCATGTGGGTTTCCAGCAGCTGCTTGTGCTCCAGGGTGTTCTGCATCAGCGGCATCAGCGCCTCGTTGGCCCACTGCGCGGCGTCCTGGCGCAGGCGCTGGTGCATGCCGATCACTTCCTGCACCAGGGTGGCGAAGAAGCGGCGGGTCAGCAGGCGCTGCTCGGTGAGCAGGGTCTTGAGGTGCAGGCGGAACTGGTCGGCCTTGCCGCGCAGCTGGCGCAGCTCGCGCTGGTAGCGGAAGACATCGAACTGCGGAGCGTCGACGCCCTGCAGCGGGTTCTCCTCGTTGTGCCGGCGGTAGATGGCCAGGACCATCTTGTTGGCCATGTCGGCCTCGTGTTCGAGGCTGTGCAGGTCGGCCTCCACCGAACGGAAGAAATGCAGGATGGCCTGGTTGATGCCGACCGTCGTCCAGCTGCTGGTGAGGTTGCGCCGCACCTTGGCCAGGTGTTCCTCCAGGCGTTCGGGGCGCGCGGCGGCGCGCAGCGTGTCGCCCTGGCGCTTGAGCAGGCGCTGGTTGGTCTTCAGGCCGAGCAGCCGGCGGTGGTGGCGGGCATGGTCTTCCTTGGTGCGGGCGGTGAGCTCGAAGAGCATCTGGCCATTGTCCTGCTGGTGATTGCTGAGCAGCTCCTGCTGCTCGCGCACCTTCTCCAGGCGCAGGCTCAGGACGTGCTGGCTGTTCTGCAGCAGGGCCAGCACCTGGTTGACCACGCGGACTTCGAGCAGGCGCTCCTTCTGCGCGACGATGCGCTCGCAGAGCAGGGTCTCGAGGTTGGCCATCTGGCTGCGCTCGAGCAGTTCGTGGTCCTTGCGTACCTTGGCCAGCAGCGCCTGCTTGGCCGACAGCGGCAAGACGTCCTCGCGGCGGATGCCGAGCTGTCGGGCGGTGGACTCCTGGATCTGGCGGATCGCGTTCTGCACGAAGGTTTCGCCGGCCAGGTCGTCCCAGAGCACGTCGATCTTGTTCAGCACGGCGAACAGGCTGGTCTGGGTGTCCTCGTCGAGCTGGCGGATGTGCTGCTGCCAGATGTCCATGTCGCTGGCGGTGACGCCGGTGTCGGCGGCCAGCAGGAAAATGATCGCCTGGGCGCTGGGCAGCATCGACAGGGTCAGCTCCGGCTCGCTGCCCAGGGCGTTCAGGCCCGGGGTGTCGAGGATGCGCAGGCCCTGGCGCAGCAGCGGGTGGTCGAAGTTGACCATCGCGTGGCGCCACGCCGGCACCAGCACCATGCCGGGGCGGCCGGCGGATTCGAGGGCGTCGGGGTGGAAGCCCAGCTGGATCGCCTGCTCCACCGGCATCGGCTTGGTCTTGGCCACCTGGGTGAAGGCCTGGACCATGTTGTCCGGGTCGCTGGTGTCCAGCGGGATGTTCACCCAGTGCCGGGGGATGCGCTTGAACTGGGCGACGCTGGCCGAGGCTGTGCGCGTCTCGATCGGCAGCAGGCGGATATAGGAACGTTCCGAGCGCGGGTCGAAGAACAGCTCGGTGGGGCACATGGTGGTGCGCCCGGCGTGGGAGGGCAGCATGCGCTGGCCGAACTCGGAGAAGAACAGGCTGTTGATCAGCTCGGTCTTGCCGCGGGAGAACTCGCCGACGAAGGCCAGGGTGATGTGGTCGGTGCGCAGCAGGCGCAGGGCACGCTCGAGCTTGTCTTGCACCGCAGCGGAATTGAGGCGGTTGTGCTCCAGCCAGCTGCGGTAGCGAGTGATCTCGCGGACCAGCTCGCGCTTCCAGGCCACGTAGGCATCGACCTGTTGACTGAGACGTTCCATGCTCATCCTGGCTCTCCTTCCGGTAGCGCGTCCTGCGTACAGAAATGTGGGAACTCGATATCGATGCGACGGCGACCTGGCGGCTGCCGCTTGCCCTGGCCGGGCGGCCCGCCCCTGAGTGGCGCGAGCGGAGGAATGGCTTGCATTATCCGGGGCCTGGCGATGCCGTCAATCGGCCTGCCCGGCCACCCGCCTTAAGGTCTGTCAGAGGGGCCGAGCGGTCAGTCCGGGCAGGTCCGGCAGCTTCTGCGGGTTGCGGATGCGCACGCGCTTCTGCCGGTTCAGCTCGCCGCTCTCCAGGTTCACCAGGCTCTTGGCGACGCCGAAGGCCTGGCCGAGGAAGGCCAGCAGGTGGGCGTTGGCCTTGCCTTCGACCGGAGGCGCGGTAAGGCGGATCTTCAGGCGTTCGCCATGCAGCCCGGCGAATTCGTCACGGCTCGCCTTGGGCTGCAGGTGGACGTCGAGGATCAGGTCCTCGCCGTCCCAGCGGAAGAAGCTCATCACATGAAGGGGCTGAGGATCTTCGGCATCCCGGTCATCACCGCCAGGTTGCCGATCACCAGCATGTCGATCAGGCGCAGGGCGATGAAGGCGAAGATGGGCGAGATGTCCAGGCCGCCGAGGTTGGGCAGCAGCTTGCGGAAGGGCGCCAGCAGCGGCTCGCAGATCTGGTTGACCAACTGGGCGCCGGGGTTGTAGCTGTTGGGGGCGACCCAGGAGAGGATCACGCTGATGATCATCGCGAAGAAGAACACCTTGATGAACAGCGAGGTCACCGCGATCAGCGACCAGACCAGCAGCTGCAGCACGTAGCCGGCGACGCCGTAGCCCATAAGGACCAGGGTCACGATCATCAGCAGCAACTGGATCAGGATGGCCAGCACCAGGGAGGCCACGTCCAGCCCGGCGAAGCCGGGGATGACCTTGCGCAGGGGGTTCAGCAGCGGCTTGGTGGCACGCACGATGAACTGGCTGAGCGGGTTGTAGAAGTCGGCGCGCACCAGTTGCAGGATGAAGCGCAGCAGGACAATCAGCAGGTACAGGCTGCCGAGGGTCTGGATGACGTAGATGGCGGCGGTGGAAAGTCCGGTCATTAGGCGTTCCTTGTGGGCGTTGGGACCCCGTGGAGGAGCACGGGGTGCATGGCGCGCTCGGCGAGCCATGGGTTTGCGTGGGGATAATGTAGGGAATTCGTTACCGGCAGTCGCGAAAATCTGTTGCGGGCTGTATGCATGGCGGTCTTCTCAGCGTCCCGCCATCAGGTTGGGCCCCTGGCAACCCGGGTCCGCCGCGTCGTTCACCGACAGCAGGGTGAAGCCGCCGGGCTCCTGGCGGATCGTCAGGTAGCGGTGGTCGCCGCCCTCCAGGGGCTGCTCGCTGCTCAGCTCCACTTCCACCTGGAAGCGCTCCGGCGCGGCCTTGCAACCGCGCACGGCGCCGTAGTTGAGGGTCACGTCGCGCCGCGCTTCCAGGGCCAGCAGGCGCTCGCGGGCGGCGAGGGCGTCGCTGGCGGTGTCCGGGTCGCTCCATTCGCGGGCGGTTTCCGCCCCCACCTGCAGCCACTCGTCGACGAAGTCGCGGCCGCTCCTGGCGGCGGGTTGCACCCGGTGCAGCGCCTCGCCGTCCAGGCGGTAGCGGAGGATGCCGGGACGGGTGAGCAGGTCCACATCCAGCATGCCCACTTCGGTGCGCAGCTCGAAACCATCCGGGGTGGGCTTGAGGCGGGTCTCCACCTCGTCGCGCACATAGCCGTGCTCGACGTGGTCGAGGACGCGCTGTGGCTGATCGCCCTGGCGCGGCTGGACGACATCGATGGCCAGGCGGCTCCAGCGCGAGGTGCACCAGGGCGTGCCGTGGGCGATCACCAGCTGCCCGCCGGCCAGGCGCAGGAAGCGGAAGAAGTCGCCGTTGGCTCCGGAAATCTCGGTATAGCCCTTGCTGCGCCAGTCCAGGCTACGCACCCAGTGGCCGTCCTCGCGGCTGTAGCCGAGCAGCAGGTTGTCGTCCCCGCAGGGGATGCCGAAACCGGCGTTGACCAGCAACATGGGATCGGGGGCGTCCTCGCGGCGAACCACGAAAACGGTGCCTTCCTCGCCCGTCCCGGTCTCGCCGTCGCGAGGTGCCAGGTGGGAGGCGAGTTGCGCCTGCAGGGCGGCAGGGTCGACGGCTGCGTCGCTGCAGGCCAGTTGCGCGTCGATGGCGCTGGCGAGCGCTTCCTTGTAGGCGTCGAGTGCGGCCACCAGGGGCGCGGCGAGGGCGTCGTCGAGTTCGCCCGTGCGCTCGTCGAGGCGGCGTTGCAGTTCCTGCTGGGCGGCGGCCACCGTCTGTTCCGATGCCGCAGGGGCGGGGCAGTCGGCAGCCTGTGCGGTGTTGCCGAAGAAGGCGGCCAGGGTCAGCAAGGCTGCGCCCGCAGTGGCGCGCTCCAGCGGGGAGCGCGGATGTCGCTGCGACGGCGGGCGCATGGCGGTCACTGGCCCAGCTGTTCCGCCAGCTCGGCGGAGCGCTGGTCGGCGGCTTGCAGCGCCTGCTGCACCAGGGACTCGAAGGCGTTGCCCTGGAAGGACTTGATGGCCGCCTCGGTGGTGCCGTTGGGCGAGGTCACGCGGCGGCGCAGTTCGGCCGGGCCGACATCGCTGGCCACCGCCATGCGCGCGGCGCCGAGGGCGGTCTGCAGGGTCAGGCGGGCGGCGACGTCCGGGCTCAGGCCGAGCTTCTCGCCGGCGGCGGTCATGGCTTCCATGAGCAGGAAGAAGTAGGCCGGGCCGCTGCCGGAAACCGCAGTGACGGCGTCGATCTGCTTCTCCTCGTCCAGCCACAGGGCGATGCCCACGGCGCTTAGCAACTGCTCGGCCTGCTGGCGCTGTTCGGCGCTCACCGCGGCGGTGGCGTACAGGCCGCTGGCACCCTCACCCAGCAGTGCCGGGGTGTTGGGCATGCAGCGCACGATGGAGTCGACGCCCAGCCAGCGCGCGAGGCTGGCGCAGGGGATGCCGGCGGCGATGGAAACGATCAACTGGCCGGCGGACAGGCTCGGCGCGAGGGTTTCGCACACGGCCTTCATCACCTGGGGCTTGGTGGCCAGGACCACCACGTCGGCGTCACGCACCGCCTCGGCGTTGCTTTCCACCACCTCGATGCCGTGCTCGGCGGCCACCTTGGCGCGCTGCTCGGCGCCGGGATCGCTGGCGCGGATATGGCTGGCCGGGACGCCCTGGGCGCGCAGGCCGCCGATCAGGCTGGCGGCCATGTTGCCGGCGCCGATGAACGCGATGCGGGTAGTGCTCATGAATGTTTCCTTCCTTATTGCTGTGCGGGCTGGCCGTAGTCGCGGGCGCCGAACAGGGCCGTACCGATGCGGACCCAGGTGGCACCCTCGGCTATGGCCGCTTCGAGATCGTGGCTCATGCCCATGGACAGGGTGTCCAGTGGCAGGTCCAGTGTGTGTGCTAGCTGCCGGAGGCGGGCGAAGGCGGCGTGCTGCTCGGCCCTGTCCTCCGTGGGTTCGGGGATGGCCATCAGCCCGCGCAGGCGCAGGTTCGGCAGGGTAGAGACCGCCGCCGCCAGGGCCGAAAGGTCCTCGGGGGCGCAGCCGGACTTGCTCGCCTCGCCGCTGACGTTCACCTGCAGGCAGATGTTCAGTGGCGGCAGGTGGGTGGGGCGCTGCGCGGAGAGGCGCTCGGCGATCTTCAGGCGGTCCACCGAGTGCACCCAGTGGAAGTGTTCGGCGATGGGCTTGGTCTTGTTCGACTGGATGGGGCCGATGAAATGCCAGGTCAATGGCAGGTCCGTGAGTTCCTGCTGCTTGGCCAGGGCCTCCTGCAGGTAGTTCTCACCGAAATCGACGACGCCACAGGCGTGTGCTTCGCGAATCGCGGTCGCCGGTTTGGTCTTGCTCACGGCCAGCAGGCCGATGGCTGAAAAATCACGCTCCGAGGCTTGCGCCGCCTCACGGATACGCGTGCGAACCTTTGCAATATTCTCTGCTATCGTGGACATTACCTGCGCTCTACAGCCCGGCCTGAGTGGGTCTGCGGCATTCTAACCGCTTGGAATTGGGGAGTCCCATGGATATTACTGAGCTGCTCGCCTTCAGCGCGAAGCAGGGCGCATCCGACCTGCATCTCTCTGCCGGCCTGCCGCCGATGATCCGCGTCGATGGTGACGTGCGCCGCATCAACCTGCCGGCCATGGACCACAAGCAGGTGCACGCGCTGATCTACGACATCATGAACGACAAGCAGCGCAAGGACTACGAGGAGTTCCTCGAGACCGACTTCTCCTTCGAAGTCCCTGGCGTGGCGCGTTTCCGGGTCAACGCCTTCAACCAGAACCGTGGCGCCGGCGCCGTGTTCCGTACCATTCCCTCCAAGGTGCTGAGCATGGAGGACCTGGGCATGGGCGAGATCTTCAAGAAGATCTCCGACGTGCCGCGCGGCCTGGTGCTGGTGACCGGGCCGACCGGTTCGGGCAAGTCCACCACCCTGGCGGCGATGCTCGATTACCTCAACGGCACCAAGTACCACCACATCCTCACGGTCGAGGACCCCATCGAGTTCGTCCACGAATCGAAGAAGTGCCTGATCAACCAGCGCGAGGTGCACCGCGACACCCTCGGCTTCAACGAAGCCCTGCGCTCGGCCCTGCGGGAAGACCCGGACATCATCCTGGTGGGTGAGATGCGCGACCTGGAGACCATCCGCCTGGCGCTGACCGCCGCGGAAACCGGCCACCTGGTGTTCGGCACCCTGCACACCACCTCCGCCGCCAAGACCATCGACCGCGTGGTCGACGTGTTCCCGGCCGAGGAGAAGTCGATGGTTCGCTCGATGCTCTCCGAATCCCTGCAGTCGGTCATTTCCCAGACCCTCCTGAAGAAGATCGGCGGTGGTCGCGTGGCGGCCCACGAAATCATGATCGGCACCCCGGCCATCCGTAACCTGATCCGCGAGGACAAGGTGGCGCAGATGTATTCCGCCATCCAGACCGGCGGTGGCCTCGGCATGCAGACCCTGGACAGCTGCCTCAAGGGGCTGGTGGCCAAGGGCCTGGTGAGCCGCGAAAGCGCTCGCGAGAAGGCCAAGAGCCCGGAAAACTTCTAACCTGCGGCGGGTGCCCCGGTCGGGGTGCCCGTTTCGCCGTAGCGCGGCCTCGCGCCGCGACGGCAACCCCGGTCATCGGGGCTTTCGGCGTCGCCCCCAGGCGACCGGCACGTTCACTGCGAGAAAGACCATGGAATTCGAGAAACTGTTGCGCCTGATGGTCGAGAAGGGCGGCTCCGACCTGTTCATCACCGCCGGCGTCCCCCCGTCGATGAAGGTCAACGGCAAGATCATGCCCGTGACCAAGAACGCCATGTCCCCGGAGCAGACCCGTGAGACCGTCCTCGCGGTGATGAACGAGCAGCAGCGCCGCGACTTCGCCGAGAACCACGAGTGCAACTTCGCCATCAGCGCCCGTGGCATCGGCCGCTTCCGCGTCAGCGCCTTCTACCAGCGCAACCTGGTGGGCATGGTGCTGCGCCGCATCGAGACCAACATCCCCACCCTGGATGACCTCAAGCTGCCGGAGATCCTCAAGAAGCTGGCGCTGACCAAGCGTGGCCTGGTGCTCTTCGTCGGCGCCACCGGCACCGGCAAGTCCACCTCGCTGGCGGCGATGATCGGTTACCGCAACAAGAACAGCAGCGGCCACATCATCTCCATCGAAGACCCGATCGAATACATCCACCAGCACCAGAACTGCATCGTCACCCAGCGCGAAGTGGGCATCGACACCGAATCCTTCGAGGTGGCGCTGAAGAACACCCTGCGCCAGGCGCCGGACGTGATCCTCATCGGCGAGGTGCGGACCCGCGAGACCATGGACCACGCCGTGGCCTTCGCCGAAACCGGCCACCTGTGCCTGGCCACCCTGCACGCCAACAACGCCAACCAGGCGCTGGACCGGATCATCAACTTCTTCCCCGCCGACCGGCAGCAGCAGGTGTGGATGGACCTGTCCCTCAACCTCAAGGCCATCGTCGCCCAGCAACTGGTACCGACCCCGGACGGCAAGGGACGCCGCGCGGTGATCGAGGTGCTGATCAACACCCCGCTGGCCGCCGACCTGATCCGCAAGGGCGAGGTCCACGAGCTCAAGCCGCTGATGAAGCGTTCCACCGAGCAGGGCATGCAGACCTTCGACCAGGCGCTGTACACCCTCTACTCCCAGGGCGAGATCACCTACGAAGACGCACTGCTCTACGCCGACTCGGCGAACGACCTGCGCCTGATGATCAAGCTCGGCTCCGAGACCGACGGCGACCACCTCACGAGCATGAGCGGTGGCCTGTCGCTGGAAGTGTCGGAGGAAGACCCGGGCCGTCGCTTCCGCTGACCGGCCCATCGCCCTGCCGCGCCTGCCGCAGGGCGTCCACCAACTCCTCGTACAACTGCTGGCCGCCCTCGCGGCTGCGCAACACCGCCGCAGGATGCGGCGCCACCACTATCCACCTGTCTCCATGGCGCAGCGGCCTGCCGACGAAGTCCGCCAGGCGTACGCGCTGCGGGTCGTGCAGGCCCAGCAGCGAGGCCAGGGCGGTGCGCCCCAGCGCCACCACCCACTGTGGTTGCCGTTCGTCGAGCTCCTGGGCCAGCCAGGGATGGCAGGCGCGGATCTCCGCCGGCTTGGGCGTGGCGTGCCAGCGGGTCGCCGCGCGGCCGAGCGCGCCGCCCCTGGGCTCCCACTTGAAGTGCTTCACCGCGTTGGTCAGGTAGATGTCCTGCCGGGACAGCCCAGCTTCGGCCAGGGCGCGTTGCAGCACCTGCCCGGCAGGGCCGATGAAGGGGCGACCAGCCAGGTCCTCCTGGTCGCCGGGTTGTTCGCCCACCAGCATGATCCGCGCCTGGGCCGGCCCCTCGCCCGGTACCGCGCAGGTGGCGTTGCGCCAGATATCGCAGCGCCGGCACTGGTCCAGGTTCGTGTCGGCCGCCCGCTCCGGCTGCGCGGCATCGCTGGCGATCAGCACTTCCTTGCCTTGCCGGGCGCCGACCTCGGGGGCCTGTGCCAGGCGCTGCCGACCGCTGCGCGCATCGGCCACCAGTTGCGGAATCAGCGGGCCTTCGGCCAGGTGCTTCCAGAAGCGTGCCGGCATATGGCTGCGCATCACCTCGGGATTCAGCCGGGCCGGGTTGAAGGTGCTGCGGTAGTAGGCCGTCCACAGCGCCTCGCTCGGGTCGTCCTGGCCTTCGATGGCCTCGCGCAGCCCGGGCGGGCAGGGCGACTGGTAGATCAGCCGTTCGCCATCGAAATGCGCCAGCCCCTCGGGGGTGCCGATCAGCCAGCTGTGGCGGCCCATGCGCGGCACGAAGTGTTCGGCACCCAGGTCCAGCACGTCGTGGGCGGGTTCGTGCCAGGCCAGGTAGTCCGGTGCGCCCCGTGCCTTGTCACCCGGCCGGAAGCGCAGGAAGGCGTGCATATGGTGGGCCTCGCGGCGCACCGCCTTGATTCGCCGCTGCAGCTCGGAGCCGTCGCGATCGCCGGCCAGCGTGGCGCTGCGATCCCCCTGGGCCACGCGCCAGAGCACCTGGTAGAGCAGTGCCCAGCGGTCGCCCGCGCGAAAGCGCGCGGCATCGGCCAGCAACCCCGGCAGCTCGCGGGGAATGGAGACCGTGGCCGCACCGGCGGGAGCGGGCGTCGGCTCGACGCCGTCGAACAACCCGGGCGCCCAGTCGACGGCCTGGGGCTCCACGCCTTCGAGCAGCAGCTGCCGGGCCTGTTCGCGCCAGCCGGCGAAGCTGCCGTCGAAGCGGATGGCACGCATCACCAGAGCGCCATCTGCTGGGCCGGCGCATCGCCCAGGCGCTGGCGCAGCACGGCGGACTCCAGGGTGGCGTCGCGGGGGCGGTAGTCCTGGGTGACGATGAAGGGCCTGGCCTTTTCCATGGCGCAACGCAGGCGGGCCACGTCGGCGTAGCGGATGCGCCGTTCGCGCCGCAGTTCCACCAGGCGGTTGGCGCTGAGCACACCGATGCCGGGCACGCGGGCGATCATCGCGGGTTCCGCGCGGTTCAGGTCGAGCGGGAACTGCGCACGGTTGGCCAGGGCCCAGGCCAGCTTGGGGTCGATGTCCAGCGGCAGGTTGCCGGGGGTGGCGATCAGCTCGTTCACCGCGAAGCCGTAGCCGCGCAGGAGGAAATCGGCCTGGTACAGGCGGTGCTCGCGCAGCAGCGGCGGGGCTTCGAAGGGCACGGTCTTCGGGCTCTGCGGGATGGGGCTGAAGGCTGAGTAGTAGACGCGCTTGAGGCGATAGGCGCCGTACAGCGTCTGCGCCGTGTCGAGGATGGTGCGGTCGTCGGTGTCGTCGGCGCCGACGATCATCTGCGTGCTCTGCCCGGCGGGGGCGAAGGCCGGGGCGTGCTTCTCCGCGCTGGCCTCCTCGACGCCCAGGCGGATGCGCCCCATGGCGCGGCGGATCGGCGCGCCGCGCTTCTCCGGGGCCAGGCGGGTGAGGCCGTCCTCGGTGGGCAGCTCGATGTTGACGCTGAGGCGGTCGGCGTAGCGCCCCGCTTCGGCGATCAGCTCCGGCGCCGCGTCGGGAATGGTCTTGAGGTGGATGTAGCCGCGGAACTGGTGCTCCTCGCGCAGCAGGCGGGCGACGCGGATCAGCTGCTCCATGGTGTAGTCGGAGGAGCGGATGATCCCGGAGCTGAGGAACAGCCCGCTGATGCAGTTGCGCCGGTAGAAGTCCAGGGTCAGGGTTACCACCTCCTCGGGGGTGAAGCGCGCCCTGGGCACGTCGCTGGAGCGGCGGTTGACGCAGTACTGGCAGTCGTAGAGGCAGAAATTGGTCAGCAGGATCTTCAGCAGCGCCACGCAGCGCCCGTCGGGGGTGAAGCTGTGGCAGATGCCCATGCCATTGGTGGCGCCGACGCCGGCCTTGCCTGCCGAGCTGCGCTTGGGGGCGGCGCTGCTGGCGCAGGAAACGTCATACTTGGCGGCGTCGGCCAGCACGGTTAGCTTGTCGATGAGTTCCATGGAGGGGGCCATGAGTGACTGTATGTGCATACAGTATTTTCCGCCCTCGAAACCTGCGCAAGCCCGTCAACGACGGATGGTCGCGACCTCAAGGAGTACACATGCAACGCCCAGACACGCACAGCACGTTCATCGGTTACCTGCTGTGGATTTTCGGCTTCCTCGGCGCCCACCGCTTCTACTACGGCAAGCCGGTGAGCGGCACGATCTGGTTCTTCACCTTGGGCCTGTTCTTCATCGGCTGGATCATCGACCTGTTCCTGATCCCGTCCATGGACCGCGAGGCGTCGCTGCGCTTCAACGCCGGCTCCTACGACTACACCCTCGCCTGGATCCTGCTCACCTTCCTCGGCGTCTTCGGCGTGCATCGCATGTACCAGGGCAAGTGGATCACCGGCATCCTCTACCTGTTCACCGGCGGCTTCTTCCTGCTCGGCGTGCTCTACGACTTCTGGACCCTGAACACCCAGGTCTCGGTACTCAACGCCCGCCGCTGAACCTGCGCCCCGCTTTGCGGGGCTGCCTTGCGGCGTCTATGTTCAGCAATCCCTGAACCCAGGTGCGACCGCCTCGTCCAAACCGATGTGGCCGTCCCATGAGGAGAAGAGAATGGCTGGGCAGAGCGCGACGCGTCCCGCAGTGCTGGACCTGATCGGCAACACACCGCTGGTGCGGGTCAGCCGGTTCGATACCGGCCCCTGCACCCTGTTCCTCAAGCTGGAATCGCAGAATCCCGGCGGCTCGATCAAGGACCGCGTCGGCATCGCCATGATCAACGCGGCCGAGCGCGACGGACGGCTGAAGCCGGGCGGCACCATAGTCGAGGCCACCGCCGGCAACACCGGCCTTGGGCTGGCCCTGGTGGGGCGCGCCAAGGGCTACCGGGTGGTGCTGGTGGTGCCGGACAAGATGTCCACCGAGAAGGTGCTGCACCTCAAGGCCATGGGGGCCGAGGTGCACATCACCCGCTCCGACGTCGGCAAGGGCCACCCCGAGTACTACCAGGACCAGGCCGCGCGCCTGGCGGCGGAGATACCCGGCGCCTTCTTCGCCGACCAGTTCAACAACCCCGCCAACCCCCTGGCCCACGAGAGCACCACCGGGCCGGAGATCTGGCAGCAGACCGGCCAGGACGTCGACGCCATCGTGGTCGGGGTCGGCTCGGCGGGCACCCTCACCGGGCTCAGCCGCTACTTCCGGCGGGTGCAGCCTGAGCTGGAGATGGTACTGGCGGACCCGCAAGGCTCGATCGTCGCCGAGTACAGCCGCAGCGGCGAGCTGGGCACGCCCGGCTCCTGGGCGGTGGAAGGCATAGGCGAGGACTTCATCCCGGCCATCGCCGATCTCTCCAGCGTGCGCCGTGCCTACACCGTGAGCGACGAGGAGAGCTTCGCCCACGCCCGCGAACTGCTGCGCAACGAGGGCATCCTCGGCGGCTCCTCCACCGGCACGCTGCTGGCTGCCGCACTGCGCTACTGCCGTGAGCAGACGACGCCCAGGCGCGTGGTCAGCTTCGTCTGCGACACCGGCACCCGCTACCTGTCGAAGGTCTACAACGACCAGTGGATGAGCGACCAGGGGCTGCTGGCGCGCAAGCGCTACGGCGACCTGCGCGACCTCATCTCGCGGCGCTTCGAGGAGGGGCGGGTGGTCAGCGTCAGCCCGCGCGACACCCTGCTCACCGCCTTCCAGCGCATGCGCCTGGCCGATGTCTCGCAGCTGCCGGTGCTGGAGGGCGCACGCCTGGTGGGGGTGATCGACGAGTCGGACATCCTGCTCAGCGTGCACGCCGACGCCGAACGCTTCCGCGCTCCGGTCGCCGATGCCATGACCGACGCGCCGCAGACGTTGGCGCCGGGCGCCAGCCTGGTGGAGCTGGAGGCGGTGCTGGATCGCGGCCTGGTGGCGATCGTCGCCGATGCCGCCGGCTTCCACGGCCTCATCACCCGTTTCGACCTGCTCAACCACCTGCGGAGGACACTGCCATGAGCCACGACCACAAGGGCGCCGGGCGCGCCTTCGCCACCCGGGTGATCCATGCCGGGCAGGCGCCGGACCCCTCCACCGGGGCCATCATGCCGCCCATCTACGCCAACTCCACCTTCATCCAGGAGAGCCCCGGCGTGCACAAGGGCCTGGACTACGGGCGCTCGCACAACCCCACGCGCTGGGCCCTGGAGCGCTGCGTGGCGGACCTGGAGGGCGGCGCCCAGGCCTTCGCCTTCGCCTCGGGGCTGGCGGCCATCTCCACGGTGCTGGAACTGCTGGATGCCGGCTCGCACGTCGTTTCCGGCAACGACCTCTACGGCGGCACCTTCCGCCTCTTCGACAAGGTGCGCCAGCGCAGCGCCGGGCACCGCTTCGCCTTCGCCGACCTCACCGACATCGGTCGCCTGGAAGCGGCCCTGCGCGAGGACACGCGCATGGTGCTGATCGAGACGCCGAGCAACCCGCTGCTGCGCCTGGCGGACCTGGAGGCCATCGCCTCGCTGTGCCGCGAGCGCGACATCATCAGCGTCGCCGACAACACCTTCGCCAGCCCCTGGGTGCAGCGCCCGCTGGAGCTGGGCTTCGACGTCGTGGTGCACTCCACCACCAAGTACCTCAACGGCCACTCGGACGTGATCGGCGGGGTGGCGGTGGTCAGTGGCGCTGCCCGCGCCGATGCGCTGCGCGAGCGGCTGGGCTTCCTGCAGAACGCGGTGGGTGCCATCGCCGGGCCCTTCGATGCCTTCCTCACCCTGCGCGGGGTCAAGACCCTGGCCCTGCGCATGGAGCGCCACTGCGCCAACGCCCTGGAGCTGGCGCGCTGGCTGGAGCGCCAGCCCCAGGTGGCGCGGGTGCACTACCCGGGCCTGGAAAGCCACCCGCAGCACGAACTGGCGCGGCGGCAGATGCGCGCCTTCGGCGGGATGATCTCCCTGGAGCTGGCCACCGACCTGGCCGGTGCACGGCGCTTCCTCGAGGCCGTCGAGCTGTTCGCCCTGGCCGAGAGCCTGGGGGGTGTGGAAAGCCTGATCGAGCATCCGGCGATCATGACCCATGCCACCATCCCCGCCGGGACCCGCGCCGAACTGGGCATCGGCGACAGCCTGGTGCGCCTCTCGGTGGGCGTGGAGGATGTCCTGGACCTGCGCGCCGACCTGGCCCGGGCGCTGGCGCGGGTCTAGCGGCCAGGAACGAAGAAGCCCGCCGGATGGCGGGCTTCTTCGTGCACGGGCGGTCAGGCCTGGTAGGTGAGGTGCCCGTCCATCAGGGTGTAGCGCACCTTGCCCGGCAGGTCCTGGCCGATGAAGGGGCTGTTGCGACCCCTGGACAGCCATTGCTCCCCGGCACGGGTGCGGGCGGCCGGGTCGAACACCACCAGGTCGGCCGGCGCGCCCACGGCGAGGCGGCCCACCGGCAGGCGCAGGGCACGGGCCGGGCCGGCGGTGAGGCGGGCGAGCAGGGTGGGCAGGTCGAGCAGGCCGTCCTCCACCAGGCTCAGGGCCAGCGGCAGCAGCAGTTCGACGCTGCTGATGCCCGGTTCGGTGGCGGCGAAGGGCGCCAGCTTGGCATCGGCTTCATGGGGCTGGTGGTGGCTGGCGATGGCGCTGATCACACCGCTCTTCACCGCTTCGCGCAGGCCGTCGCGGTCGGCGCGGGTGCGCAGCGGCGGTTGCACGTGGTAGAGGCTGGAGAAGTCGATCAGCGCCTCGTCGGTGAGCAGCAACTGGTAGAGCGCGACGTCGGCGGTCACCGGCAGGCCGCGGGCCTGGGCGTCGGCGATCATCTGCGCGCCACGGGCACTGGTGAGCTGGCTGAAGTGCGCGCGCACGCCGCTCTGTTCCACCAGCAGCAGGTCACGGGCCAGGGCCACGGTCTCCGCGCTCTCGGGGATGCCGGCCAGGCCGAGGAAGCCGGCGGTGGCGCCCTCGTGGGCCATGCCGCCGTCGGCGAGCGAGGCGTCCTGGGCGTGGAACACCAGGGTCAGGTTGAACGTGGCCGCGTATTCCATGGCGCGACGCAGGGTGCGGTTGCTGTCGAAGCTGGCCAGGCCGTTGGAGAAGGCGACGCAGCCGGTGTCGCGCAGGGCCACCAGTTCGGCCAGCTGTTCGCCGGCCAGGCCCTTGCTCAGTGCGCCGATGGGGAAGACCTTGGTGTGGCCGGCCTCGCGGGCACGGTCGAGGATCAGCTCGGCCACGGCGGGGGTGTCCAGCACTGGGCGGGTCAGTGGCGGGCAGCACAGGCTGGTGACGCCACCGGCCGCGGCGGCGCGGGTCTCGCTGTCGATGTTGCCCTTGCGGCTGTAGCCCGGCTCGCGCAGGGCGGCGTTCAGGTCCACCAGGCCGGGCGCGGCGACCAGGCCCTTGGCGTCGATGCTGTGCTCGGCCTCGTAGCCGGTGGGCGCCTGGCCGATGCCGGCGACCTTGCCGGCCTCCAGGTAGAGGTCGGTGACTTGGTCAGTACCGCTGGCGGGATCGATGAGGCGGGCGCCGATGATGTGGGTACGCATCAGTTCTGCACCTCGGCTTCCTGATTGATCTGGCGTTGGGTGTTCTGGCCGCTCATGGCCATGGACAGCACGGCCATGCGGATGGCGATGCCGTAGGTGACCTGGTTGAGGATCACCGAGTGGGCGCCGTCGGCCACCGCCGATTCGATCTCCACGCCACGGTTGATCGGGCCGGGGTGCATGACGATGGCGTCCGGCTTGGCCAGCGCCAGGCGCTGGGTGCTGAGGCCGTAGAGGCGGTAGAACTCGCCTTCGCTGGGCAACAGGCCGCCCTGCATGCGCTCGCGCTGCAGGCGCAGCATGATCACCACGTCGACGTCCTTGAGGCCCTCGGCCAGGTCGGTGTAGACGCTGACGCCGTACTGCTCGATGCCGATGGGCAGCAGGGTCTTGGGTGCGATCACGCGGATGTCCGGGCAGCCCAGGGCCTTGAGCGCGAGCATGTTCGAGCGCGCCACGCGCGAATGCAGGATGTCGCCGACGATGGCCACCGAGAGGTTCTCGAACCCTCCCTTGTGGCGGCGGATGGTGAGCATGTCGAGCATGCCCTGGGTCGGGTGCGCGTGGCGGCCGTCGCCGCCGTTGATGATGGCCACGTCCGGGCACACGTGCTCGGCGATGAAATGGGCGGCACCGGAGTCGGCGTGGCGCACCACGAACATGTCGGCGGCCATCGCCTCCAGGTTGCGCAGGGTGTCGAACAGCGTCTCGCCCTTGCTGGTGGAGGAGGTGGAGACGTTGAGGGTGATCACGTCCGCCGACAGCCGCTGGGCCGCCAGTTCGAAGGTGGTACGGGTGCGCGTGGAGTTCTCGAAGAACACGTTGCACACGGTCTTGCCGCGCAGCAGCGGGACCTTCTTCACGGCGCGGGCGCCGACTTCGAGGAAGGAGTCGGCGGTGTCGAGGATTTCCGTCAGCAGCTCGCGGGGCAGGCCGTCGAGCGAGAGGAAGTGGCGCAGCTGGCCCTGGTCGTTGAGCTGCAGCGGGCGCTTGGCGTCTGTCGGCATGGGGCAGGCCCTGGGGGTCGGGAGTTTCAGGAAGCGGGGGTGAGGACCTGGCGCTCGAGGGCGAGCGGCGCGGGGCCGAGCAATTTTACCCGTTCATCGGCGGCGAGCGACAGGGTGGCGCCGACCACGTCCGGGCGGATCGGCAGCTCGCGGGCGTTGAGGTCGAGCAGGCTGACCAGGGTCACGCTGGCCGGGCGGCCGTAGTCGAACAGCTCGTTGAGGGCCGCGCGCACGGTGCGGCCGCTCATCAGCACGTCGTCGATGAGGATCAGGTGCTGGCCTTCGATCTCGAACGGCAGCTCGGAGGGGCGCACCTGCGGGTGCAGGCCGTTCTGGGTGAAGTCGTCGCGGTAGAAGGAGACGTCCAGGGTGCCCAGGGGCTCGTCGCTGCCCAGTTCCGCCAGCAGGGCCTGGGCGACCCAGACACCGCCGGTGCGGATGCCGATGAAGCGGGGTGTGGCGATGCCGCGCGCGGCCAGGTGGGCGTTCAGCGCGCGGGCCATCTGCGGCAGCAGTTCGGCCGGGTTGGGCAGGGTCATGGGCGTTCCTCGCTATTCGTGTCCGGGGTGTTCCGCCAGCCAGCCTTCCAGCAGGAGGGCGGCGGCCAGGGCGTCGACGGGGTTCTCGCGGTAGCTGCCGCGTTGGCCCTGGGCGAGCCGCTGGCCCTTGGCTTCGAAGGTGGTCAGGCGTTCGTCGTGGGTGAAGACCGGCAGGTTGAAGCGGCCGTTGAGGCGCCGCGCGAACTTCTGGGCGCGCTCGCTCATGTCGCTGGGGGTGCCGTCCATGTTCAGGGGCAGGCCGACGACGATGGCGTCCGGCTGCCATTCCTTGAGCAGGGCCTCGACCTTCTGCCAGTCCGGCACGCCGTTCTGTGCCTTGAGCACGCAGAGTTCACGGGCCTGGCCGGTGACGGCCTGGCCGACGGCGACGCCGATCTGCTTGGTGCCGTAGTCGAAACCCAGCAGCAGGCGCAGGGGCTTGGCGGCCATCAGGCGTGCCCGGCCTGGGCGGTGAGCAGGTTGAGGTTGACGCCGAGGCGCGCGGCGGCAGCGGCCAGGCGCTGATCGGCGGCGGTGTCGAAGAGGATGGCCGGGTCGGCCGGGCAGGTGAGCCAGGCGTTGTCGGCCAGTTCGGCCTCCAGCTGGCCGGCGTCCCAACCCGCGTAGCCGAGGGTGATCAGGCTCTTTTCCGGGCCCTGGCCTTCGGCGATGGCGAAGAGCACGTCCTGGGAGGTGGAGAGCGCCAGTTCGCCCAGCTCCAGGGTGGCCTGGAAGGTCAGGCCGCTGGGGTGGAGGACGAAGCCGCGGTCGGTCTGCACCGGGCCGCCGGCATAGATCGGCAGGGTCTGGCAGCGGGCTGGCGGGTCGACCTCGGGGCGCAGCTGTTCGAGCACGTCGCTGAGGCTGAGGCCGTTGGGGCGATTGATCACCAGGCCCATGGCGCCTTGCTCGTTGTGTTCGACGAGGTAGGTGACGGTCTGGGCGAAGTTGGGATCGTCCATGTGCGGCATGGCGATCAGGAAATGGTGCTTGAGGTAGCTGGGCGCGGTGCTTTTCATGGGCGCTAGTTTCGACCTTCGCGCCGCAAGCTTCAAGGGCGGGAGCGGCCGTCCAGGCCCGTCAGTTGCTCGACAGGCGGTCGCCGCGCTCGAAGCGCCAGGTGCGGATGATTTCCAGGCGGTCGATATCGGCCAGGTCGCCGGTGAAGGGGGCGAAGGGGGCGGCGAGGCGGACGATGCGCATGGCGGCCTGGTCCAGCACCGGTTGGCCGGATGACTCCAGCAGCTGCACTTCATAGAGGGTGCCGTCGCGGTTGATCGACACCAGCAGGCGCAGGCTGCCGTAGAGGCGCTGGCGACGGGCTTCCTCGGGGTAGTTGAGGTTGCCGACGCGTTCGATCTTCTTGCGCCAGTCGTCCTTGTACCAGGCGCCCTTGTCACGCATGGTCGAGGCCGCGTTGAGGCGGTGGATGCGCGGGCGCTTGGCATAGAGCTGGCGCTCCTGGGACAGTTCGGCCTCGAGGCTGGCGATCTCCGAGGACAGCTGGGTGCTGTCGAATACCGGCGCCGGGCGGGCCTCGGGCTCGGGCTTGGCTTCCTCGTGCTTGACCGGGGTCTTCTGCACCTTGGGCGCGGTGGTGGCGACGGCGGCCTTGGGGGCTTCCTGGCGTGCGGCCTGCTGCGGCGCGGCCGGCGGCGTGACCTTCTTGATCTCCTGGTCCTGGAACGGCGCCTGCTCGGTGGTCTTGGGCGTGTCCTTGTGCTCCAGGGTGCCGCTGCCCTGCTGGTTCATCTGCGCCAGGTAGTCGGCCTTCTCGGGCTTCTTGTCGCTCTTGAAGGTGGCGAGGGTGACTTCCAGCGTCTTGCTGATCTGGCTGGGGTCGGCAAAGGTGAAGCCGACCCCGAGGATCAAGGCGACGTGCAGGACGGCCGCGAGGAACAGGGTGAAACCCAGCCGGTCCGCCGGGCGCACGCCGGAGGACGGGAAGTCGGGAAAGTCAGCGGCTGCGTTCATCGCACATCGGGTCTGCTCAGGATGGCGCGCAGTCTGCCGAACTGGGGCGGCAGGCTGCAAGTTGCATGTCCAAAGCTGTTAGCTGCATCAAGCTTGGGGCTTGCGCCCGTTCGCGGAGAGCTTGCTGGCGATGCTGTCCATCAGGCGTTCGCCGATGCGCGTGTCGTAGGCGGCATCGATCTCGCGGATGCAGGTCGGGCTGGTGACGTTGATCTCGGTGAGGCTGTCGCCGATCACGTCCAGGCCGACGAACAGCAGGCCGCGCTCGCGCAGCGCCGGGCCGACGGTGGCGGCGATCTCGCGGTCGCGCTCGGACAGCGGGCGGGCCTCGCCTCGACCGCCGGCCGCCAGGTTGCCCCGGGTCTCGCCAGCGGCGGGGATGCGTGCCAGGCAGTAGGGCACCGGTTCACCGTCTATCATCAGAATGCGCTTGTCGCCGTCCTTGATCGCGGGCAGGTAGCGCTGGGCCATGATCTGCTCGGCGCCGTGACGGGTCAGGGTCTCGAGGATGACGGAAAGGTTCGGGTCCCCCTCGCGGTGACGAAAGATCATCGATCCGCCCATGCCATCAAGGGGTTTGAGAATGATGTCACGCTGCTCTTTCGCAAACTCGCGCAGAATGTCAGCCCTGCGACTGACCAGTGTCGGTGGGGTCAGTTGAGGGAACAGGGTGGCGAAGAACTTCTCGTTGCAGTCGCGAAGACTCTGCGGGCGGTTCACCACCAGCACGCCGGCTCGTTCGGCCTGTTCCAGCAGGTAGGTCGAATAGACGAACTCGTTGTCGAAGGGCGGGTCCTTGCGCATCAGGATGACGTCCAGTTCGCTCAGCGGAGCGTCGCTCTCGTCTTCCAGCTCGTACCAGTGTTGCGGATCGGCGAACACCTTCAGCGGCCGCATGCGGGCGCGGGCCTCGCCGGCTTTCTGGTACAGGTCCTGCTGCTCCATATAGTAGAGGGACCATCCGCGGGCCTGGGCTGCCAGCAGCATGGCCAGGGAGCTGTCCTTCTTGAAGGAGATGTGCGCAATGGGGTCCATGACGATCCCGAGGCGAACGCTCATGGGTGTGTTCTCCGCGACTGGTAATAGATGAGGGGCGCTGGAGAATTCCAGGCCCGGTAACGAGGCGCTCAGGTTGGCGCTGGAGGTTGTCGCGGTCAAGGGAAACCTCGCCGTATGAACTAGGATTCCCGGAGGCTGGCGCTTTGTAGCTTGCGTCCGGAGAGTGTGCTAAAAAGGCCCGACGATTGGGTCGTAGCCCGTCGCTGACAGGGCCTCAGGCGCACTGAACTAAGCAAAATAACGACTCACCGAGGCGATGGTAGGGCGAACATGGAACAGCATTCCGAGGGTTTGAAGGTCATGGTGATCGACGATTCGAAAACGATTCGTCGCACCGCTGAAACTCTGCTGAAGAAGGTGGGTTGTGAAGTCATCACGGCCGTCGACGGTTTCGACGCGCTGGCAAAGATCGCCGACACCCACCCCAATATCATCTTCGTCGACATCATGATGCCGCGGCTCGATGGCTATCAGACCTGCGCCCTGATCAAAAACAACAGTGCTTTCAAGTCCACCCCGGTGATCATGCTGTCCTCCAAGGACGGCCTGTTCGACAAGGCCAAGGGTCGCATCGTCGGTTCCGATCAATACCTCACCAAGCCTTTCAGCAAGGAAGAGTTGCTCGGCGCGATCAAGACTCACGTGCCTGATTTCACCCCGGTGGAACAAGCCTCCTGAAGTCCGGCCTCCCATGGCCGGTGATGCCTTTCCGTATTGGGGACAAACATGGCTCGTATTCTGATTGTTGATGACTCGCCGACCGAGATGTACAAACTGACCGCCATGCTCGAGAAGCACGGCCATCAGGTGCTGAAGGCCGAGAATGGCGCCGACGGCGTAGCCCTGGCGCGCCAGGAAAAACCCGATGCCGTGCTGATGGACATCGTCATGCCCGGCCTCAACGGCTTCCAGGCCACGCGCCAGCTGACCAAGGACGCCGAGACCAGCCACATCCCGGTGATCATCGTCACCACCAAGGATCAGGAAACCGACAAGGTCTGGGGCAAGCGCCAGGGCGCGAAGGATTACCTGACCAAGCCGATCGACGAAGACACCCTGCTGAAAACCCTCAATGCGGTGCTGGCCGGCTGATGCCGGCTCAGCCTGCTGATAACTAGAAGAAAGAAGGCCCTGGCCGGCATGTCGGACACGCAGACCCCTTTCCAGCTTCTCCTCGAGATCGACCAGCGTTGCCGTGCGCTGGCGGCAGGTCTTCCTGCGCAGCAGGAAACCGTGCAGACCTGGAGTGGCATCGGTTTCCGCATGGGCGAGCGCCTGTTCGTGGCGCCCATGGGTGAAGTCGGCGAAGTGCTTCACGAGCCGCGGCATACGCTGCTGCCGGGTGTGAAGACCTGGGTCAAGGGCGTGGCCAACGTGCGTGGCCGGCTGCTGCCGATCATGGACCTGTGCGGCTTCTTCGGTGGCGAGCTGTCTCCCCTGCGCAAGCAGCGCCGGGTGCTGGTGGTGGATCACCAGGAGATATTCGCCGGCCTGATCGTCGATGAAGTCTTCGGCATGCAGCATTTCCCGGTGGATGCCTTCTCCGAGGAGTTGCCTCCGCTGGAGGCGTCGATCCAGCCGTTCATCCATGGCGTGTTCCAGCGTGAACAGCCCTGGCTGGTGTTCAGCCCACACGTGCTGGCGCAGCACCAGGTGTTCCTCGACGTGGCGGTATAGCTTCATCCGCGCCAGGCTCAACGGCCTGGTGCGGCGGATCGTTGCCGGGAGGGGCGATCCAGCGTGGCGGGGCGACTCCCCGTCGCGTGCGCGGCACCGGTGGTGCCGCTGATTCAAGGTTGGGCCGGTTCATGCCGGCCCTTTGGCGTTACATGGAAATCGTTGTGTTGTTGGTCCAGGCGGGGGCCCGATAATGAAAAAACTTAACGCAGGCAATCTACTTGCGGGAACGCGCAGTAGTACGTTGATCGCGGGGCTCTTCGTAGTCCTGATCGTGTCCATCGTGCTGCTGTTCGCCAACTTCGCATACCTGAACACCCAGGCGAACTACGACAAGGAATACCTCGGTCACTCCGGTGAACTGCGCGTACTGTCCCAGCGTATCGCCAAGAACGCCACCGAAGCGGCGGCGGGCAAGGCAGAGGCCTTCGCCCTGTTGAAAGACGCCCGGAACGACTTCGAGAAGCGCTGGAACATCCTCCTCAACGGCGACGAGAGCACGGGGCTGCCGCCCGCTCCCGAAGGCGTCAAGGCCGAGATGGATGCGGTGCAGGCCGACTGGAACAGCCTGCGCCAGAACTCCGACGCCATCCTCGCCAGCGAGCAGACCGTTCTGTCCCTGCACCAGGTAGCCGCCACCCTGGCGGAAACCATTCCGCAGCTGCAGGTCGAGTACGAGGAAGTGGTCGACATCCTGCTGGAAAGCGGCGCGCCCGCCGACCAGGTCTCGGTCGCCCAGCGCCAGTCGCTGCTGGCCGAACGTATCCTCGGTTCGGTGAACAAGGTGCTTGCCGGTGACGAAGACTCCGTCCAGGCCGCCGACATGTTCGGTCGTGACGCCAGCCTCTTCGGTCGCGTACTGAACGCGATGCTGGAAGGCAACGCGGCGATGGAAATCTCCAAGGTGACCGACAACGAAGCCCTGGAGCGCCTGCAAGAGATTTCCGAGCTGTTCGAGTTCGTCTCCGGTTCCGTGGACGAGATCCTCGAAACCTCGCCCGAACTGTTCCAGGTCCGTGAGTCCGCCAACACCATCTTCACCGGTTCGCAGACCCTGCTGGACAAGGCTTCCACCCTGGCCGGCGGCTTCGAGAAGCAGGCCGAAGGTCGTAGCTTCAACACCCTCGCCGGTTACGTGCTGGGCGCCCTGGCCCTGGGCTCGATCATCCTGATCGGCCTGGTCATGGTTCAGACCACCCGCAGCCGACTGGCCGAGACCGCCGAGAAGAACGAACGCAACCAGGCGGCGATTCTGCGACTGCTCGACGAGATCGCCGACCTCGCGGACGGTGACCTGACGGTGGCCGCGACCGTGACCGAGGACTTCACCGGTGCGATCGCGGACTCGATCAACTACTCGATCGACCAGCTCCGCGACCTCGTAGAGACCATCAACCTGACCGCCGTGCAGGTAGCGGCGGCGGCCCAGGAAACCCAGGCCACCGCGATGCACCTCGCCGAAGCGTCCGAGCACCAGGCGCAGGAAATCGCCGGCGCCTCCGCGGCGATCAACGAGATGGCGGTGTCCATTGACCAGGTATCGGCGAACGCCTCGGAATCCTCCGCGGTAGCGGAACGTTCCGTAGCCATCGCCAACAAGGGCAACGAAGTGGTGCACAACACCATCACCGGCATGGATAACATCCGTGAGCAGATCCAGGACACCTCGAAGCGGATCAAACGCCTCGGTGAATCGTCCCAGGAGATCGGTGACATCGTAAGCCTGATCAACGACATTGCCGACCAGACCAACATCCTCGCACTGAACGCCGCGATCCAGGCGTCCATGGCCGGTGATGCGGGCCGCGGCTTCGCCGTGGTAGCGGACGAGGTACAGCGACTCGCGGAACGTTCCTCTGCCGCGACCAAGCAGATCGAGGCCCTGGTAAAGACCATTCAGACCGACACCAACGAAGCGGTTATCTCCATGGAGCAGACCACTTCCGAAGTGGTCCGTGGTGCTCGCCTGGCACAGGACGCCGGTGTGGCACTGGAAGAGATCGAGAAGGTATCCAAGACCCTCGCGGCCCTTATCCAGAACATCTCCAACGCCGCTCGTCAGCAAGCCTCCTCGGCGGGCCATATCTCCAACACCATGAACGTGATCCAGGAGATCACCTCGCAGACCTCCGCAGGTACCACTGCTACCGCCAAGAGCATTGGTAACCTGGCCAAGATGGCCAGCGAGATGCGCAAATCGGTATCCGGCTTCAACCTGCCGGACGCTCCGGAACAGGCCTGACCAAGGGAGGTGCCGCGGCTTGAAGCCGCGGCGCAGCGGCCATGAGCGAGAGGCACGACAGCATGCAGCCAAGCGGCGTGTGGGCCTTGAAACCCCTGGCCGACATGACGCCCGCGCAGTTCCACGACTGGCAGTCGCTGCTCGAGGAACGCACGGGCGTGGTGATCAACGAACAGCGTCGCTCCTTCCTGCAGACCAATCTCACTGCACGGATGCGCGAGCTGGGCATGGATGACTACAGCAGCTACTACCGGCAGGTCACCGATGGCCCGCGTGGTGCTGTCGAGTGGTCGACCCTGCTGGATCGCCTCACCGTTCAGGAGACCCGGTTCTTTCGCCACCGCCCCTCCTTCGACCTGCTCGATGCCTACCTGCGTGAGCGGGTCGCCGCGGGCCTGGAAAACCCGCTGGCGCTCTGGAGCGTCGGCTGCTCCAGCGGCGAGGAGCCCTATTCGCTGGCGATTGCCGCCGCCGAAGCGCTGCAGGGCAGCGACCGGCCGGAATTCTTCGGTGTGACCGGTACCGACATCAGCCTCAGCGCCCTCAACAAGGCGCGGCAGGGTGTCTTTGCCGCACGCCGCCTGGAACAGCTGGACGCTGACCAGGCCGAACGTTATTTCCAGGTCATGGACGATGGCCGCTTGAAAGTTGTTGAGAGCCTGGCCGCGCGCGTTTGCTGCGCCCGGCTCAATGTGCTGGAACTGGCGAAGGCGCCAATGTCCGGCATGGACGTAATCTTCTGTCAGAACCTGTTGATCTATTTTCGCCGCTGGCGTCGCCGTGAAATCCTCAATCGCCTGGCCGAGCGCCTGGCGCCGGGGGGCCTGATGGTGGTGGGCGTGGGCGAAGTAGTGGGTTGGCATCACCCGGACCTGGTTCCGGTCGCCGACGATCAGGTTCTGGCATTCACCCGGAAGGGATAGCAGACGGCTATGAGTGATCGGCACGATTATGTCGCCCTTGAGTGGGTCAAGGGCGAGATCGCGGAAACCCTGAAGCAGGCGCGACAGGCTCTGGAGGCGTTCGTCGAGAACACCCAGGACCCGACCCGCATGCGTTTCTGCCTGACCTACGTGCACCAGGTCCACGGCACCCTGCAGATGGTCGAGTTCTACGGCGCGGCCCTGCTCGCCGAGGAAATGGAGCAGCTCGCCCAGGCGCTGATGGAAGGCCGCGTGACCAACCAGGGCGAAGCCCTGGAAGTGCTGATGCAGGCCATCCTGCAACTGCCGGTCTACCTCGACCGCATCCAGAGCGCGCGCCGCGACCTGCCCATGGTGGTGCTGCCGCTGCTCAACGACCTGCGCGCCGCGCGCGGCGAGAAGCTGCTGTCGGAAACCAGCCTGTTCTCCCCGGACCTCTCCGGTCGCCTGCCCGCGCTGTCCATGGACGCCCTGGCGCAGATGCGCACCGCCGAGCTGCCGGTGCTGCTGCGCAAGCTGCGGCAGATGCTGCAGCTGGCCCTGGTCGGGATCATCCGCAACCAGGACCTGGCCACCAACCTCGGCTACATGGCGCGCGTCTTCGCCCGCCTCGAGTCGCTGTGCAAGGAGGCGCCGCTCGGCCCGCTCTGGCCCATCGCCTCCGGCATGGTCGAAGGCCTGGCCAACGGCAGTGTGGTGAACGGCACTTCCGTGCGCACCCTGCTGCGGCAGATCGACAAGGAACTCAAGCGCCTGCTCGACCAGGGCGCCGACGGCATCAACCAGCCGGCTCCCGAGGAGCTGGTGAAGAACCTGCTGTTCTACATCGCCAAGGCTCCCGCGCAGTCGCCGCGCATCCGCGCGCTGAAGGAACAGTACCGCCTCGACGAAGCGCTGCACGACACCGACGTGGTGGACGAGGAGCGTGCACGGCTCGCCGGCCCCGACCGCGATGCCATGCGCTCCGTCGTCGCCGCCCTGTGCGAGGAACTGGTGCGGGTCAAGGACAGCCTGGACATCTTCGTACGCAGCGATCGTCGCGGCGTCACCGAGCTGGACGGCCTGCTGGCCCCGCTCAAGCAGATCGCCGACACCCTCGCCGTGCTCGGCTTCGGCCAGCCGCGCCGGGTGATCCTCGATCAGATCGATGTGGTCCACAGCCTCTCCCTCGGCCAGCGCGAGCCCAATGACGCCGTCCTCATGGACGTCGCCGGAGCGCTGCTGTACGTCGAAGCCACGCTCAACGGCATGGTCGGCCCGGCCGATGATGGCCGCGCCGAAGAAAGCCACCTGCCCACCACCGACGTGGCGCAGATCCACCAGTTGGTGATCAAGGAAGCGCGCAATGGCCTGGAGCAGGCCAAGGACGCGATCATCGAGTTCATCGCCTCGCAGTGGAACCACGAGCACCTGGCTCGCGTCCCCGAGCTGCTGACCCAGGTCCGTGGTGGCCTGGCGATGATCCCGCTGAGCCGCGCGGCGACCTTGCTGGAAGCCTGCAACCGCTACATCCAGGAACAGCTCCTGGCGCGCAAGGCCGTGCCCAACTGGCAGAGCCTGGATACCCTCGCCGACGCCATCACCAGCGTCGAGTACTACCTCGAACGCCTCTCCGAGGACCATGCGACCCAGGGCGACCTGATTCTCGACGTGGCCGAGGAAAGCCTGGAGGCCCTGGGCTATCCGCTCAAGGAAAAGCCCTCGATCCTCGATCGCATCGAGCCGGAAGAGGAGCCGCTGCCCCTGGCCGACCCGCTGCAGGAAATCGAAGTGCTGGCCGCCGAGGAATCGGAGCTGTCGGAGCCGCTGGACCTGGAGCCCCTGGAACCGCACGAAGACGTGACGGTCGCTGCCGAGTTCGCCGAGCCGGTGGTCGCCGAAGAGGCGCCCCCGGCCAGCCTCGATGCGCTGCCGGAACTCGACCCCCTGCCCGAGCTGGAGCCGGTCGCCGCGATCGAGCCCCAGCCCGTTGCCGCTCCGATCCCGGCCGCCGACGAGCTGCCGGACCTCGAACCCTTGCCCGAGCTGGATGCCCTGGATGAGCCCGCTGCGCTGGGCGATCTGGAGTCCCTGCCGGCCCTCGACGCGCTCACTCCGCAAGAGACGGCTGCCGACGCCGGCGAACTGCTGGTCTCGGACGACAACTGGAACCTCGGCGAGCTGCCGAGCGAGGCGCCCGAGGTCATCGACTTCAGCCTCGACGTGCCGCTGGAACTGCACGCCGCCCAGGAGCCCCAGGACAGCCTGGAGCCCCTGCAGAGCTTCGACCTGGACGACCTGGAGCCGCTGCCGGACGCCACGCCGCTGGAGCGCTTCGAACCGCTCGAAGGTGAAGTCCTCAGCCTGGAACCGCTGCCCGAATCCTCCATGAGCTGGGACGACGTGGAGCTCGCCGGGCTCGACCTGCCGGAAGTCGAACTGCCCGCCGCCCCCGTCGAGCAGCCGGCGCCCGTGGCCGAGGAGGACAAGCCGCTGTCCATGGCCGATGTCATGGCGGCGCCGACCCAGGCCATCAACCCGCCCGCCCGCGACGTGCCGCCCAGCCTGCTGCCGCCGCCCGCCGACGAAGAGCCGGTCGACGACGAACTGCTGGAAGTCTTCATCGAAGAAGCCGGCGAGGTCCTGGAAACCATCGGCGACTTCCTGCCCCAGTGGCTGGCCGACACCGAGAACAAGGACGCCCTGACCGAGATCCGCCGCGCCTTCCACACCCTCAAGGGCAGTGGTCGCATGGTGCGCGCGCTGGTCATCGGCGAACTGTCCTGGGCCATCGAGAACCTGCTCAACCGCGTGCTGGATCGCAGCATCCAGCCCGACGACGATGTCCGTGGCGTGATCCAGGACGTGGTCGCCCTGCTGCCGCAACTGGTGGACGAATTCGCCGCCAAGGCCCAGCGCCAACGCGACGATGTCGACCACCTCGCCGCCGAGGCGCATGCCCTGGCGAAGGGGCAGCGACTCCCAAAATCTGACGCCCCGGACTCAGCACAGCCAGTCGAGCCCGAGGGCGAGCCGGAAGCGCAGGTCGTCGCGGAGCCCACCGTCGTCGCGCAAGCCCCCGTCGCCGTCGAAAGCGACGAGGAGCCGCTCGACCCGCAGTTGCTGGAGATCTTCCGCAACGAAGCCGAAACGCACCTGGACAGCCTGGTGGGCTTCCTCGCCGATTGCGCCCAGTCCCTGCCGCAGCCGGTGACCGACAGCCTCCAGCGCGCCCTGCACACCCTCAAGGGCAGTGCGCACATGGCGGGCATCCTGCCGATCGCCGAGATCGCCACGCCCCTGGAGAAGCTGGCCAAGGAATACAAGACCAACCTGGTGCAGATGGACCTGGCCGAGGCCGAGCTGCTGCGTGATGCCGAGCACCTGTTCCGTGCCGGCCTCGAACAGCTCGAGACCACGCCCCTGGTCCGCATCCCCGGCACCGCCGAATTCCTCGAGCGCGTGCAGCAGCTGCACCTGGATCGCCTTGGCGCCGCCGAAGCGGCCCGCCTGGGCGAGCAGGGCGAGACGGTACGCGACCCGCAACTGATCTCCATCTTCCTCGCCGAGGGCATGGACATCCTGCTGGACGCCGAAGATCTGCTGCGCCGCTGGCGCGAGCACCCGTCCGAGCGCCAGGAACTGGGCGCCCTGCTGGAAGAACTGAACACCCTCGGCCGTGGCGCCGAGATGGCCGAGCTGCCGCAGATCGAAGAGCTCTGCGAAGCCCTGCTGGACACCTATGGTGCGGTGGAAGAAGGCAGCCTCGCCGTCAGCGAGCGCTTCTTCGCCGAAGCCGAGCGTGCCCACGAGGCGCTGATCGGCATGATGGACCAGGTGGCCGCCGCCCTACAGGTCACGCCCCAGCCCGAGCGCGTGCAGGCCCTGCGCGAGCTGCTGCAGGAAGTGGTCGACCCCGCCGCCCTGGCGCTGCTCGACCCCAAGCTGACCAGCGGCCTGACCGTTGAAGAGCTGGACGACGCCCCGCTGGCGGACCTGATCGACTGGAATGCCACCGACACCGAGCTGCCGCCCCTGGCCGAGCTGGTGGAAGAGCCGCCGGTGTTCGACGAGGTCTCCCTCCCCGAGCTGACCGGTGCCGGCCTGGAGGACGACCTGTCCGCCCCGCCCGCCGAGCCCGCTCCGGTGGTAGTGGCAGACGCCGTCGCCGCGCCCAGCGCCTACGAATCCCTCGACGAGGAGATGGTCGCCATCTTCCTCGAGGAGGCCGTGGACATCCTGGAAAGCGCCGGCCAATCCCTCGACCGCTGGCTGGGCGAGCCCGACAACCACACCTCGCTGCTCTCGCTGCAGCGTGACCTGCACACCCTCAAGGGGGGCGCGCGCATGGCCGAGATCGCCCCGATCGGTGATCTCGCCCATGAACTCGAGTCCCTCTACGAAGGCCTGGTGGATCGCCGCTTCAGCTACTCGCCGGCGCTCGGCGGCCTGCTGCAGCAGAGCCACGACAGCCTCGCGGTACTGCTCGACCAGTTGCAGGCGCGCCTGCCCCTGGACGACCCCCGGCAGCTGATCCAGGCCATCCGCACCTTTCGCCAGAACGGTGGGCTGAGCCTGTCCGCCGCAGCGGCCTCGCTGCCGCTCGAGGACATCGAAGGGGTCGCCGAGGTCGAGGAGATCGATCTGGCCGCAGACGACGCCCCCGGCGCCGAGCTCGGCGAGAGCATCGCCATCGACGAAGAGCAGCCCCCCCTGGCGCTGATCGCCGAAACCGACCCGCTGGACACCGTCGAAGCCCTGGAGGCCATCGAAACGGTGGTGGAGGATCTGCCGGCGCAAGCCGTGGGCGAGCCGCTTGCGGAAGCGCCGCTGGATGTCGACCCCGAGCTGCACGTATTGCATGCCGAGCCGGTGCACGACGACGAGCCCGAACTCGACCAATGGCTGCTGGACGAAGCGCTGGAAAGCACGCCCGCTGCCGCCGAAGCCGAAGCCGAAGCCGAAGCCGGAGCCGAGCCGGACGTCGAGTTGCAGGCCGAGCCGGAGGTGCTGGACCTGTCCGGCATCGACGCGCCTGCTGCCATCGAGCCCGAGCCCGAGCCCGAGCCGACAGCCGCACCGCTGATCGAGCCGCCGCGCGCCGCCGAGCCCGCGACCAGTGCCTTCGACGATCGTGATCCGGAGCTGGTGGAGATCTTCCTCGAGGAAGGCTTCGACATCATCGACAGCGCTGGCGCGTCGCTGCAGCGCTGGATGGACGACGTCAACAACATCCTCGAAGTCGAAGCCCTGCAGCGTGACCTGCACACCCTCAAGGGCGGGGCGCGCATGGCCGAGATCCGCGAGATCGGCGACCTCGCCCATGAGCTGGAATTCCTCTACGAAGGCCTGTGCGGCGGGCGCCTGCGCGCCAGCCCCGGCCTGTTCACCCTGCTCCAGGCCTGCCATGACCGGCTCGCCGAAATGCTCGAGGCGGTGCGTGACAAGCGCGGCGTGCCCAGTGGCGACGCGCTGATCGAGGCGATCAAGCGTTTCCGCGCCAACCCGGACGAGCAACTGAGCATGCCCTCCAGCGTGCACCTGCAGCCGGCCGCCCAGGCCGTCGAGGATGACGCGGCCGAGAGCGACGACATCCTCGACATCTTCCTCGAGGAAGCCGACGACCTGCTCGAAGCCATGGAACGCACCATCGGCCGCTGGGAAGAACGTCGCGAAGACGGTGCCCAGATCGATGAACTGCTGCGCCTGCTGCACACCCTCAAGGGGGGCGCGCGCCTGGCCGGGCAGAAGCGCCTGGGTGACCTCAGCCATGACCTCGAACAACACCTGACCGAGGCGCAGCAGCAGGGTGCGCCCTGGCCGGACAGCCTGTTCCTCGACGTGCAATCCGGCTTCGAAGGCCTGCAGGCCGAACTCGACCAGCTGCGCGAGCGTCTCGACGCCGTGCTGGCCGAAGAGGCCCAGGAGCCCGAGGCCACCGAGCCGGCACCGGCCGCCCAGCCGCCGGCGCCGAGCCTGGCCGCGCCCATAGTCGCCGCCAGCGCACTGCCGCAGGCGGTCGCCGAGCACAAGGTCCTGCCCTTCGTCCGCAAGGCCCAGGAAGCCGCCCAGGACGCCGCGTCCCGTCGCGCGCCCCAGGAGCTGGTCAAGGTCCCGGCGGACCTGCTGGAAGGCCTGGTCAATCTGGCCGGTGAGACCTCGATCTTCCGCGGTCGGGTCGAACAGCAGGTGAGCGACTTCAGCTTCACCCTGAGCGAGATGGAAGCCACCATCGAGCGGGTCCGCGACCAGCTGCGTCGCCTCGACACCGAGACCCAGGCGCAGATCCTCAGCCGCTACCAGGCCGAGGCCGAGCGTGCCGGCTACGAGGACTTCGACCCCCTGGAGATGGACCGTCACTCGCAACTGCAGCAGCTTTCCCGTGCGCTGTTCGAGTCCGCGTCCGACTTGCTGGACCTCAAGGAAACCCTGGCGGCGCGTAACCGCGACGCCGAAACCCTGCTGCTGCAACAGGCGCGGGTCAACACCGAGCTGCAGGAAGGCCTGATGCGCACGCGCATGGTGCCCTTCGACCGCCTGGTGCCGCGCCTGCGCCGGATCGTCCGCCAGGTGGCGAGCGAGCTGGGCAAGCAGGTCGAATTCGTCGTCGGCAACGCCGAGGGCGAGATGGACCGTACCGTGCTCGAACGCATCGTCGCGCCGCTGGAGCACATGCTGCGCAACGCCGTCGACCATGGCATCGAGCCGGCCGAGGTTCGCCGCGCCGCCGGCAAGTCCGAGGCTGGCACCATCCGCCTGACCCTCGGCCGCGAGGGCGGCGACATCGTCCTCGCCCTGGCCGACGACGGCGGTGGCATCCGCCTCGACGCCGTGCGCCGCAAGGCCATCGAGCGCGGGATGATGGACGCCGATTCCGACCTCTCCGACTACGACGTGCTGCAGTTCATCCTCGAGGCCGGTTTCTCCACCGCCGAGAAGGTCACGCAGATCTCCGGTCGTGGCGTGGGCATGGACGTGGTGCACTCCGAGGTGAAACAGCTCGGCGGCTCCATGAGCATCGACTCGACGCCGGGCGAGGGCACCCGCTTCCTCATCCGCCTGCCGTTCACCGTTTCGGTGAACCGCGCGCTGATGGTGCTCTCCGGTGAAGACCTGTACGCCATCCCGCTGAACACCATCGAAGGTATCGTGCGGGTCTCCCCGTACGAGCTGGAGGCCTACTACCAGCCGGACGCACCGCGCTTCGAATACGCCGGTCAGGCCTATGAACTGAAGTACCTGGGCGACCTGCTGAACAACGGCCAGCAACCCAAGCTGGTGGGCCAGAGCCTGCCGCTGCCGGTGATCCTGGTGCGCTCCACCGATCACGCCGTGGCGGTCCAGGTGGACTCCCTGGCGGGCTCCCGCGAGATCGTGGTGAAGAGCCTCGGCCCGCAGTTCGCCGGGGTGCATGGCATCTCCGGCGCGACCATCCTCGGCGACGGCCGCGTGGTGGTGATCCTCGACCTGCTGGCGACCATCCGTGCCATGCACGCGCACCTGGTGCAGATGCTGCCGCGCTCCGCGACCCAGGCCGCGCTGCCGGCGGAACTCGACCACGACCGTCCGCCGCTGGTGATGGTGGTGGACGACTCGGTCACCGTGCGCAAGGTCACCAGCCGCCTGCTGGAACGCAACGGCATGAACGTACTCACCGCCAAGGACGGGGTGGACGCGATCTCTCAACTGCAGGAACACCGCCCGGACATCATGCTGCTGGACATCGAGATGCCGCGCATGGACGGTTTCGAGGTGGCCACCCTGGTGCGCCACGACGAGCGACTGAAAGACCTGCCGATCATCATGATCACCTCGCGTACCGGTGAGAAACACCGCGAGCGGGCCATGACCATCGGCGTCAACGACTACCTGGGCAAGCCGTACCAGGAGTCCCTGCTGCTTGAAACCATCCAGCGACTGGTCAAGGGAAATGACTGAGAAAACCTCTGCGCGTATCGCCGTCATCGCCGACACCTCGCTGCAGCGCCATGTGCTGCAGCAGGCGCTGGCGGGCAACGGCTACCAGGTGGTGCTCAACAGCGATCCGGCCCGGCTGGACGAGGAAACCCTGAGCGCCTGTGAAGTGGACCTCTGGCTGGTGGACCTGGCGCAGTCGGATGACTCGCCCCTGGTCGACAACCTGATGGAGCGCGCCAGTGCTCCGGTGCTGTTCGGCGAGGGCCACGCCCCCGAGCGGCATTCGGAGAACTACCCGCGCTGGGAGCGCCGCCTGTTCGGCAAGCTCAAGCGCCTGGTCGGCGACCCGGCGGTGGCCGTTGGCCCCAGCCTCGAGGCGCTGCTCGCCGAGGCCCAGCGCCCGGCGCGCCTGGACCTGCCCCGCGCCCTGGCCGACACACCATTGGTGGCGGGCGAGCCGGCGCGCCAGGTGTGGCTGCTGGCCGCCTCCCTCGGGGGCCCGGCGGCGGTTAAGGCGTTCCTCGACGCCCTGCCCGGTGGCCTGCCCATCGGCTTCATCTACGCCCAGCACATCGACCCGACCTTCGAGACGGCACTGCCCCAGGCCGTCGGCCGTCACAGCCAGTGGCCGGTCAACCTGGCCCGCCCCGGTGATGCGGTACGCGCCGGTGAAGTGGTGGTGGTGCCTATCAGCCACGAACTCAGCTTCGCCGAAGGCGGCGCCATGCAAGTCGGCGATCGCCCCTGGCCGGAGCCCTACAGCCCGTCCATCGACCAGGTCATGCTCAACCTCGCCCAGCACTACGGTGCCCAGTGCGGCGTCATCGCCTTCAGCGGCATGGGCAGCGACGGCAGCGCCGCCGCCGCCTACGTGCGCCGCCAGGGCGCGCCGATCTGGACCCAGCGCGGCGACAGCTGCGCCTGCGCGAGCATGCCCGACAGCCTGCGCGAAGGTGGCTACAGCACGTTCAGCGCCGACCCCCGTGAACTGGCCCAGGCGCTGGTGAACCACCTGGCGGAGCAGTGCGCCTGAGCCCCAGGGGCTCCGGGCGGTTGCGCCGGGAATGAAGAATCGTTGAAGGAAGAACCATGAGCCAAGCCGTCGCCAACACGAACAGCGCCAACAGCCTCACCGGCCTGCTGGTGCCGCTGTCCGATCGCACCCTGCTGGTGCCCAACGTGGCGGTGGCCGAGCTGATCCCCTATCGCGCGCCGCAGGTGTCGGCGGGCATGCCGGCCTGGTTCCTCGGCCAGGTGGCCTGGCGCGACCTGCGCCTGCCGCTGCTGTCCTTCGAAGCCGCCTCCGGCGGCCAGCCCCAGGTCGGCGCCGGCGCCCGCGTGGTGGTGCTCAACGCCCTCGGCGGGCGCGGCCACGTGAAATTCATCGCCCTGCTGGTTCAGGGCATCCCGCGTTCGCTGAAGGTCGACTCCGACCTGCCCCGCGCCGCCGTGCCCCTGGCCCCCCTGGAGCTGGATGCCGTGCAACTGGGCGAGGACGTCGCCCGCATCCCCGACCTGATCGCACTCGAGCAGATGCTCGAGGATGCGGGGATTATCTAGCCGGAAGCCGGAAGCCGGAAGCCGGAAGCGGTGCCTTGGCTTTTGCTTCCAGCTTCAAGCTAAAAACGCTTCCAGCTAAAAGTCACCCCATAACTGCTGCGCCACGCTCAGCGCCACCACCGGTGCTGTCTCCGTCCTCAATACCCTGGGTCCCAGGCGTGCCGAGTGGAAGCCGGCGGCTTGCGCCTGGGCGACTTCGGCGTCGCTGAGGCCGCCTTCGGGACCGATGAGGAAGGCCAGGGTCTGCGGCTTGGCGTGGCTGGCCAGGGGCTCGGCGACCGGGTGCAGCACCAGCTTGAGGTCCGCCTGGGCCTGGGCGAGCCAGTCGGTGAGGGTGAGGGGGGCGTGGATCACCGGCAGCACCGAGCGGCCACACTGCTCGCAGGCGCTGATCGCCACCTGGCGCCAGTGGGCCAGGCGCTTGTCGGCGCGCTCGTCCTTCAGCCGCACTTCGCAGCGTTCGCTGACGATGGGGCTGATTTCGGCGGCGCCCAGTTCGGTGGCCTTCTGGATCGCCCAATCCATGCGCTCGCCCCGCGACAGCCCCTGGCCCAGGTGCACCCGCAACGGGGACTCGGCCTGGCCGGCGAAGGCCTCGCGCAACTCGACGCTCACGGTCTTCTTGCCCACTTCGACCAGCTCGCCCAGGTACTCCTGGCCGGAACCGTCGAACAGCTGCACGGCATCGCCCACGGCGAGGCGCAGCACGCGCCCGATGTAGTGGGCCTGGGCCTCGGGCAGCGCATGCTGGCCGATGGAAAGGGGGGCGTCGATGAAGAAGCGGGAGAGGCGCATAAGGGAGCTGGAAGCCTGAAGCTGAAAGCCGGAAGTCTACCTGCGCGGCGCTTCCGGCTTCCAGCTGCGTCAGCCCGGATCCCTGTGGTTCGGATGCAGGTCGCTGGCGACGCTGACGCTCACCGAGTCGCGGGTGGCGATGTCGATGCCTTCGCTGGCCACTTCGGCGAGGAAGTCGATCTGCTCCGGGGTGATCACGTAGGGCGGCAGGAAGTACACGACGTTGCCCAGCGGGCGCAGCAGGGCGCCGCGTTCCAGGGCGTGCTGGAAGACCTTGAGGCCACGTCGTTCCTGCCAGGGGTAGGGGGCGCGGCTGGCCTTGTCCTGGACCATCTCGATGGCCAGCACCATGCCGGTCTGGCGCACTTCGGCGACGTGCGGGTGGTCGACGAGGTGGGCGGTGGACTGGGCCATGCGCATGGACAGCGCGCGATTGGCCTCGATCACCTTGTCCTGCTCGAAGATGTCCAGGGTCGCCAGGGCGGCGGCGCAGGCCAGCGGGTTGCCGGTGTAGGTGTGCGAGTGGAGGAAGGCGCGCAGGGTCTGGTAGTCGTCGTAGAAGCCCTGGTAGACGGCCTCGCTGGTGAGCACCGCCGCCATCGGCAGGTAGCCGCCGGTGAGGGCCTTGGACAGGCAGAGGAAGTCCGGCGCGATACCGGCCTGCTCGCAGGCGAACATGCTTCCGGTACGGCCGAAGCCGACGGCGATCTCGTCGTGGATCAGGTGCACGCCGTAGCGGTCGCAGGCCTCGCGCAGCAGCTTGAGGTAGACCGGGTGGTACATGCGCATGCCGCCGGCCCCCTGGATCAGCGGTTCGACGATCACCGCGGCGACCTCCGCGTGGTGTTCGGCGAGGGTGCGCTCCATGTGGGCGAACATGTTGCGCGAGTGCTCTTCCCAGCACATGCCTTCGGGGCGCAGGTAGCAATCGGGACTGGGCACCTTGAGGGTGTCCATCAGCAGCGACTTGTAGGTTTCGGTGAACAGCGCCACGTCGCCCACCGACATCGCCGCGATGGTCTCGCCGTGGTAGCTGTTGGTCAGGGTGACGAAGCGCTTCTTGCCTTCGCGGCCCTGGTTGCGCCAGAAGTGGTAGCTCATCTTCAGCGCCACCTCGATGCCCGAGGAGCCGTTGTCGGCGTAGAAGACGCGGTCCAGGCCCCGGGGCGTGATCTTCACCAGGCGCTCGGACAGTTCGATCACCGGCTGATGGCTGAAGCCCGCGAGGATCACGTGCTCGAGCTGGTCGACCTGGTCCTTGATGCGCTGGTTGATGCGCGGGTTGGCGTGGCCGAAGACGTTGACCCACCAGGAGCTGACCGCGTCGAGGTAGCGCTTGCCCTCGAAGTCTTCCAGCCAGACACCTTCGCCACGGCGGATCGGCACCACCGGCAGGCGTTCGTGGTCCTTCATCTGGGTGCAGGGATGCCAGAGCACGGCGAGGTCGCGCTGCATCCAGTCGGCGTTTTGGCCCATGGGGTGGTCTCCGGAAAGGGTCGGGGAAGACTATGCAATAGGGGTGAGATGGACAAGCGCGCCGCGCCGGCACAATGACGGGCGCCGACGGGCATCTCTGGTGGCTGCCGGGTGCCTGGCGTATCCTGCGCGCCATCCAAGAAATACGACCGTTCCTCGGGGGAATCCAATGTCTGCTGCCTGGCTGCGCACCTGCGCGCTGATTCTGTTGGGAGTGCTCAGTGCCGTTGCGCAGGGCAAGGAAAAGCAACCGGCCGCCATCGTGGTCGGTGGTGGCATGGCCGGCCTCACCGCCGCCTACGAACTGCAGCAGCAGGGCTGGCAGGTGACCCTGCTGGAAGCCAAGCCGAGCATCGGCGGGCGTTCGGGCCTGGCCAGTACCGAATGGATCGGCTCCGGCAAGCTGCAACCGACCCTGCATGCCTACCTCAAGGACTTCAAGCTGGCGACCGTGGCCGCGCCCGAATACGTGCGCGCCCCCGGCTACCTGATCGCCGGTCGCTATTTCAACGAGGCCGACCTGCTCAAGGAAGCACCCACCACGATCGAGGGGCTCAAGCGATTCGACAAGAGCCTGGACGACCTCGCGGCCTCCATCGAGGACCCGCTGCAGCCGCTGGTCAACACCACCCTGAAGACCCTCGACTCCATCAGCGTGGCACGCTGGCTGGACAAGCTGGCGCTGCCGCCGACCGCCCGCGCGCTGGTGGACCAGCGCATCCGCTCGCGCTACGACGAGCCTTCGCGCCTGTCGCTGCTCTACCTCGCCCAGCAGGGCCGGGTCTATCGCGGCCTGCCGGAAGGCGACCTGCGCGCTGCCCGCCTGCCGGGTGGCAGTGCGGCCCTGGCCCAGGCCTTCGCCAAGAAGATCAAGACCATCAAGACCAATGCGCGGGTCTCCGCCATCGTCCAGGACAAGGACAGCGTCACCGTGAAAGTGGGCGGCGCCGGCTACAGCGCCGACTACGTGGTGCTCGCCGTGCCGCTGCCGGCGCTGGACAAGATCAGCCTGACACCGTCCCTGTCGGCCCTGCAGCTGCGCTCGCTGAAGGACATCAACTACGGCTGGCGCGACCAGATGCTGCTCAAGTTCAAGAAGCCCGTGTGGGGCAAATCGCGCCTCTCCGGCGAGGTCTACAGCGACCAGGGCCTGGGCATGATGTGGGTCGAGCCCGCGCTCAAGGGCGGCGCCAACCTGCTGGTCAACATCTCCGGCGACAACGCCCGCCTGCTGCAGGCCTTCGGCGATCGGCAGATGGTCGACCAGGTGCTGATCCGTTTCGACAAGCTGTTCCCCGGTGCCCGCGAGCAGTTCACCGGCTACGAGCTGCGCCGCTACGGCAAGGACTCCCTGGTGGGCGGCGCCTACCTGGCCTACGGCCCCGGCGAGATCAGCCTCTACTGGCGCATGTGGGAGAAACCCCTGGGGCGGGTGATCTTCGCCGGCGAGCACACCGACGCCCTGTACCCGGGCACCCTCGAAGGCGCCCTGCGCAGCGGCCAGCGCGCCGCCGGCCAGGCCCGTGACCTGTTCGCCGGCAAGACCCTGGAGCCGGTGGAGCAGGTCGCCACCGCCGCGCCGACGGCCCCGGCCAAGGCCGACGGCAAGGAAGAAAAGAAAGGCTTCTTCTCCCGCCTGTTCAACTGACGGGGACGCGGGCGCAACGCCCCTGACCTCCAGTCGCCTCCGGGGTGCCGTTCGTGCACCTCGGACAGAACTTAAAGCACCTTCCCACGCCTAATTCCCGCCCGGGCCAATTCGTCCTACCTATCGTATTGCCCGATATTTCAAAGCGACATTTTCTACTTTTCTTCGATATTTTTGCCGCTAGGCTTTGCCCATCCGTTTTTCAAGGAACCCTCCTGATGCAGTGGCGCAATACTCCCAACCGCTTCGGCCTCGTCAGCATCGTCCTGCACTGGGGCGTCGCCCTGGTCGTCTTCGGCCTGTTCGGCCTGGGGCTGTGGATGGTTGGCCTCGACTACTACAGCGGCTGGTACAAGACCGCCCCGGACATCCACAAGGGCATCGGCATCCTGCTGTTCCTGGTGATGCTCGCCCGTGTGCTCTGGCGCTTCGTCAGCCCGCCGCCGCCGGCCCTGCCCAACCACGGCCAGCTCACCCGCCTGGGCTCCAAGCTGGGCCACCTGGCGCTCTACCTGGGCCTGTTCGCCATCATGGTCTCGGGCTACCTGATCTCCACCGCCGACGGTCGCGGCATCGCCGTCTTCGGCCTGTTCGAGGTGCCGGCCACCCTGACCAGCATTCCCGACCAGGAAGACGTCGCCGGCGTCATTCACGAATACCTTGCCTGGTGCCTGGTGATCTTCGCCGGCATCCATGCGCTCGCTGCGCTCAAGCACCACTTCATCGATCGCGACGCCACCCTGACCCGCATGTTCGGGCGCGCCGCCAAATAAGCTGCACCCTCACAAGGAGAAATACCGATGCTGAAGAAATCCATCGCTGCGCTGACCCTCGGTGCCGCCCTGTTCGCCGGCCAGGCCATGGCCGCCGACTACGCCATCGACAAGCAAGGCCAGCACGCCTTCGTCAACTTCAAGATCAGCCACCTGGGCTACAGCTGGCTGTACGGCACCTTCAAGGACTTCGACGGCTCCTTCAGCTTCGACGCCAAGGCGCCGGAAGCGAGCAAGATCAAGGTCACCCTGCAGACCGCCAGCGTCGACACCAACCACGCCGAACGCGACAAGCACATCAAGAGCGGCGACTTCCTCAATGTGAGCAAGAACCCGACCGCCACCTTCGAGTCCACTGGCGTGAAATCCACCGGCAACGGCACCGCCGACGTGACCGGCAACCTGACCCTGAACGGCGTGACCAAGCCGGTCGTGGTCAAGGCCAAGTTCATCGGTGAAGGCGATGACCCGTGGGGCGGCTACCGCGCCGGCTTCGAGGGCACCACCACCCTGAAGCTGAAGGACTTCGACATCCAGAAGGACCTCGGCCCGGCTTCCCAGGAAGTCGAGCTGATCATCTCCTTCGAGGGTGTGCGCAAGTAAGACTGCGCGGATAACGAAGAACGCCGGCTGATGCCGGCGTTTTTCATTTCCGGCACCACGCAGCGCCGTGTCGGACTGAACGCCCATCCCGGGCTGAAGCCCGGGCCACGATACGGCGCTCCGAGCCACAAATGAAAACGCCGGCCCAGGGGCCGGCGTTTTCCATGGCGTTGCAGCTCAGCGGTTGCGGGTCAGCAGCGCCGGCTTCTCGCCACGGGGGCGGTTGCTGCTGGAGAGTTGGTCCAGCTGTTCCGCAGTGGGGAAGCGATCACCCTTGGATTCCTTGTGGATGATCTTCGGCTGCGGCTTGCGCGGCTCCTGGACGGCGGGTTCTTCACGGGTGCGGGAGCTGCGTTGCTCGTCGCGACGACCCTGGCCACCACCGGTACCACGGCCTTGGCCCTGGCCATTGCGGCGCTGGCCGTTGCCGGCGCCCTGGCCGGAACCACCGCCGCCGCTGCGGGCCTTGCCCTGGCCTGCGCCCTGGCTGCGCGCACCGGCGCCCTGGCCCTGGCTTCTGCCCGGGGTCTGGCCTTGAACCTGGCCCTGCCCTTGGCCGCCACGGCGGTTGCGGCTCTGGGTCTTGTCCGGGTAGGGGCTGACGTAGTCGGCGCGGTTGCCGAAGTTGTCCACGTCGTCGTCGAGGAACTCTTCCGGGTCGCGATCACGCGTGGGCTGTGGCGGGCGTGCCGGACGCGCCTGCTGTGGCTGGCTGTTGTTGCCGGCGGCCGGTTGGGCGTTCTCGCCTTCCTTGCCTTTGCCCTTGCCACGGCGGTTGCGGCTCTTGCGCGGCTTGCCTTCGCCGTCGGCAGCGGGCGGGGTGGCCCCTTCGCGCTTCGGACGGTCGGCACGCGGCTGGCGCGCCGGTTGCGGCGGGCGCACGTCGGGGCGTTCGGCTTCCACGGTGGAGGCGTCGAAGCCCTGCATGTCGCCATCGGGAATGCGCTGCTTGGTCAGGCGCTCGATGCCCTTGAGCAGCTTCTCTTCGTCGGGGGCGACCAGGGAGATGGCTTCGCCGCTACGGCCTGCACGACCGGTGCGGCCGATGCGGTGAACGTAGTCTTCCTCGACGTTGGGCAGCTCGTAGTTGACCACGTGGGGCAACTGGTCGATGTCCAGGCCGCGGGCGGCGATGTCGGTGGCCACCAGGATGCGCACGTTGTTGGCCTTGAAGTCGGCCAGGGCCTTGGTGCGCGCGTTCTGGCTCTTGTTGCCGTGGATCGCGGCAGCCGGCAGGCCATGCTTGTCGAGGTACTCGGCCAGGCGGTTGGCACCGTGCTTGGTACGGGTGAACACCAGCACCTGTTCCCAGGCACCGACGGTGACCAGGTGGGCCAGCAACGCGCGCTTGTGGTTGGCCGGGAGGCGGAACACCCGCTGCTCGATGCGCTCGACCGTGGTGTTCGGCGGCGTCACTTCGATGCGCTCGGGGTTGTGCAGGAGCTTGCCGGCGAGGTCGGTGATGTCCTTGGAGAAGGTCGCCGAGAACAGCAGGTTCTGGCGCTTGGCCGGGAGGCGCGCGAGGACCTTCTTCACATCGTGGATGAAGCCCATGTCGAGCATGCGGTCGGCTTCGTCCAGCACGAGGATTTCCACGTGGGAGAGGTCGATGCTGCCCTGGCCCACGAGGTCCAGCAGGCGCCCGGGGCAGGCGACGAGAACGTCGACGCCCTTGGCTACGGCCTGGACCTGCGGGTTCATGCCGACACCGCCGAAGATGCAGGCGCTGGCCAGCGGCAGGTCGCGTGCATAGACCTTGAAGCTGTCGTGCACCTGGGCGGCGAGTTCGCGCGTCGGGGTCAGGACCAGTACGCGGGCCTGGCGCGGGCCATGGCGGTGCGACTTGTCCGGGTGGCCGTTGGGGAAGAGGCGCTCGAGAACCGGAAGGGCGAAGCCGCCGGTCTTGCCAGTGCCAGTCTGTGCCGCAACCATCAGGTCGCGACCTTGCAACACGGCGGGGATGGCCCGCTGTTGCACCGGAGTGGGCTGGTTGTAGCCGGCTGCTTCCACAGCACCGACTAAAGCCTCGGAGAGACCGAGGGAGGCAAAGGACATGGGAGATCCTGTCTAGTTAGGGCTTGGCCCGGGGGAGTGTCTGCCTGGCTAGAAAATCGCAGCGGGGAGGCGCGATTCCCGTCCGGTCCTGCTGGCCTGGGGGGCCAACATCCGGGCGTATGCCTGGCGGGAGCCGGGAGTATAACAGAGCATTTCCGGCGTGCAGCCTATCGACTGCTCAACGGCGTTCGCGCCGCGACGGCCCGACCGGGTGCGAGGTAGCGGGCCTGCAGCGCGGCGTAGCCCGGCTCCTGCTTGAAACGGCGCAATTCCTCGGCGAAGCGCCGGGCCAGTTCCTGCAGTTCCGGTGCCTGGCGGAAGGCGATGTAGAGGGCGTCCTCACCCACGGGCAGGGGATGGTGGGCGATCTGCCGCGACAGCCCCAGCCGTTCGGCGAGGTAGAGCCCGGCGCGGCGGTCGTTGACCACCAGGTCGACGCGGTCGCGCACCAGTTTGCCGAAGTTGGCCTCATGGCTGGGCGCGGGCTCGCGGATGAACAGCGGCGAGGTGCGGAAGGCCGTATCGCCATACCAGTAGCCGGGTGAGACCCCGACCTTCAGGCCCTGGAGATCCTCCAGGCCGGTGAAGGGGTAGGGCCGCGAGCGGTCGTAGAAGAGCACGAACTCGGTATGCGACAGCGGCTCTTCGGCGAAATGCATGCGCGTGCGGCGTTCGGCGGTCATGAAGATGTCCAGGATCGCGTCGGCCTGGCCGTTCTCCATCTCGGTAAGGCAGCGCTTCCAGGGCATGAACTGCCACTGCACCTGCACGCCCAGGCGGCGGAATACCTCCTCGGCGGCGCCGTGGTCCAGGCCACGTGCCTGGCCGTCCTCCTCGAACACATAGGGCGCCCAGGGATCCGTGACGATGCGCAGCGGCCCCGCCTGGGCAAGGGGGCCGAGGCAGGCGATCAGCAGCAGGGCGAGGAGGCGACGGAATGCTGGCATAAGGCCAGAATACGCGGCGCCCTCCAGGCTGGGAAGTGAGCGTAGCGGCTCCTCGATGGCTCAGCGATTGAGCAGGAACACCACGTAGCCGCGGAACCAGGGGCTGTCTTCCAGGTGGTCCGGGGCCTCCCATTCGCCGCCCTGGACCAGGCCGATGCGGAAGGGCAGCTGCAGCCTGGCGACGCGGGGCAGGTAGCGGGCGTTGTCGGGGATGCTGTGGCGGCCCTGGTAGGTCTGCACCACCACCTCGTCGAGCACCTTGCCCAGGCGGTTGAGCACCGCCGGGTCGCCGTTGCTGCCCCAGTCGAGCAGCCCGGTGATGCCGAGGCGGTACTGGCGGGGCAGGCGCTGGCGCAGCTGCTCGAGGAAATCGGCGTAGCCGTCCAGGTGCAGGGTGCGGGCGTCGAAGTCGATCTGCACGCCGACCACCGGGTTGCCCGCACGGCGCCAGCGTTCGAGCTGGGCGAGGAGGGTGGCGTAGACGGGCTCGGTCCAGCGCAGGGTATGGGCGCGGTACACCACCCAGACCTGGCCCCGCGACAGGCGCGGCACCGCCATGCCCTGGGCGATGAAGCGCGCCTGCGGGTCGCCACTCTGGCGCGGCCCGTCGATCTGGCCCTGGAGGATGTAGAGCGTGCGCGCCTCGGCCAGTACCGCCTGGGAACGCACGCCGCTCCAGACCCAGAAGGCGTCGTAGTCGGCGGCATCCACCCGCTCCCCGGCGAAGCCGGGAAGGCTCGCCAGGGCCAGCAGCAGGGCCAGCGCCCTGGCGATCACGCGTCGCTTACCAGTAGTACTTGAGCTTCTGCGCCCAGGGGTTGCCCGGGTAGTTCTTCTTCAGGTCCTGGAACCACTGCTTGCGCTGGGACTTGGCGATGTCCTGGCCGTCGCAGGTGTTGTAGCCGGCGGGGGCGAAGCAGTTCACCGCGCGAAATAGCGCATAGGCCATTTCGTCGGCGCTGGCGTGGGGGTCGTCGATGGTCCGCTGGTAGCCGGCAAGGCGCGACCAGGGCGAGCCGGGGAAGTCGGTGGTCGAGCCGCCCAGCTCGTCTTTCGGCGGCTGGTCGTTGAGGCTGAAACCGTCCAGGCCGTTGGTGCGGATGAAATCGCCCAGGCAGTTGAGTGCCAGGCCGTCGCCGTCGTTCTCCTGCAGCCGCTCGGCGACCTTGGCCAGCGATGGACAGGCGTACTCGCCGGCACCGGACTGGCCGGCCCAGGCGAAGCGGCCGAGGGCCCAGGTGGCACCTTCCTCTACCTTGGGCGCCGGGCTCGGCAGCAGGGCGAGGTCTTGCTGGAAGTGGGCGTAGTCGCCGAACACCAGCTCCTTGTAGAGCAGGGTGAACAGGGCGGTGTCACGCTCGGTGGCAGGCGCGGCGCCGTCCTTGGCCTGCTGGCGCAGCAGGTCGGCGGAGGCGAGGTTGCGCAGGACGATCTCGCGGATCGGCGCGGTGCGGATCGGTGAGTCGGCGGCGAAGATCTCGGCCACCTTGCCATTGCGCGAGAGGTTCAGTGCCAGGGCCAGTTCGAGCTGGCCACGCTGCAGCGCGGAAGGCTGGCGGGACAGCAGCTGCAGCCAGAGCTCGCGTGCCGCGTCGGGTTTGCCGGTCGCTTCCAGTGCCAGGCCGCGCAGGGTTTCCTGGCTGAACACCAGCAGGCTCATGGGCGCCTGGGTGTCGCCGGCGGGCAGGGCCGCCAGGGCCTTGGCGGCATCGCCGCCGCGGTAGAAGTGCCAGGCGGCGACGAGGTAGTCGTGCAGGCCGGGTTGGCTGGCGAAGCGCTGCTTCTGCGCCTGCAACTGCTCCAGGCTGATGCTCGGGCTGAGCTCGCTGCCGGGCTTGCGCAGGCGGATCAGGTCCATCACCGCGAGCAGGGTCGGGTCCTGCACGTCCTCGGGCTTGAGCGCCGGCAGCAGCTTGACGTCGAGCTCCTCGATCAGCGCGCGGCCGCTCATGTTGCGCTGGGCGCTGTCCTCGTCCTGGGCGAACTGCCAGGCGTACTCGGCGGCGAACTTGCGCGGGTCGTCCAGCAGCCAGTAGACCTTGCGCAGCAGGCCGCGCGCGGAGGCGTGGTAGAGCCCTTCGGGGTAGGCCTGCAGGTAGACCCTGAGGCCGGACTCGGCGCTGGCCATGGCGTTGCGGTCGATCCTGGCCAGGTCGGGGATGCCGTACTCGTCGAAGGCGTCCTGCTGGGCCTGGTTCAGCGCGACGCGCGCCTGCATGTACAGGGCGGTTTCCCTGAGCCAGGGCTGCTCGCTGCTGGCGAGGCTGGTGAACTGCTGGCGGGCGCCGGCGAAGTCGCCCCGGTAGAACGCGTCGGCACCGGCCAGGTAGGTGGCGAAGGCCTGGGCGACGGGGGAGGTGAGCAGGGTCGCGGCGGGCAGCACCTCGTCGGGTTGCGGGTCGCCCTCGCCGCAGACGGTGAGCAGGTTGACGCGGCTGTCGGCCAGCGCCTTGCGCTCGCCGGCCGAAAGTGCCTCGGTGCCGGCCAGTTGGTCGACGAAGGCATGGGCGCTGTCGAAGTCGTTGCTGCGGCAGCGATTGCCTTCGCCTTCGGCGAAGTAGTGCTCGGCCAGGTCGGTATCACCCAGTTCGACCCCCAACTGCTCGAGCGCCAGGGACAGGTTTTCCTTGCGCGGGTCTTCCTGTTCGGTCTCGGTGCTCTCGGTGTCGTTCTCCTGGCCTTCGCTGGCCTTTTCACGCTCGGCCGCCTCGGCCACGGCCGGGTCGAGCATTTCCAGGGTGAAGGGCACCTGGGCGTAGCCATCCTCGTAGCCGCTGGTGGACTTCAGCGTCTCCGGCAGGCGCAGGCGGCCGGCGTCGGCCAGCAGCAGTTGCAGGTTGGCGCGGCTGTCGTTGCCGGGGCTGAGGAAGGGCAGGTTGCTGCACCCCTGCAACTGGTCGCCGGCGATGGCCCAGGTAGGGCTGCAGACGAAGTCGAAGCTGGCGAAGGCGCCGGGGCTGGCGCAGCCGATCAGGAGGGCGAGCGGGGCAAGGCGGAGGGTGGTCTTCATGGTCTCTTCCTTGAGTGAAGGAGCCGGCGCATCCTGCCGCCGGCCCTTCGCCTCAACGTGGCAGTTTGAGGTTGTTCCAGATGGCCAGGCTGGGTTCGGCCTGGTTCAGGGTGTAGAAGTGCAGCCCTGGTGCGCCACCCTGGAGCAGGCGCTCGCACATCTCGCTGACCACCTGTTCGCCGAAGGCCTGGATGCTCTCCAGGTCGTCGCCGTAGGCTTCCAGCTGCTTGCGGACCCAGCGCGGGATCTCGGCGCCGCAGGCATCGGAGAAGCGGGCCAGCTTGCTGTAGTTGGTGATGGGCATGATGCCCGGGACGATCGGCAGGTCCACGCCCAGCTTGCGTACGCGGTCGACGAAGTAGAAGTAGCAGTCGGCGCTGAAGAAGTACTGGGTGATGGCGCTGTCGGCACCGGCTTTAGCCTTGCGGGCGAAGTTGGCCAGGTCGTCTTCGAAGTTGCGTGCCTGGGGGTGCACTTCCGGGTAGGCGGCGACTTCGATGTGGAAATGGTCGCCCGTTTCGGCGCGGATGAACTCGACCAGTTCGTTGGCGTGGCGCAGCTCGCCGCTGGCCATGCCCATGCCCGAGGGCAGGTCGCCACGCAGCGCGACGATGCGCTTGATGCCGGCGGCCTTGTACTGCTCAAGCAGGCTGCGCAGGTCGGCCTTGCTGTCGCCGACGCAGGAGAGGTGCGGCGCGGTCGGCACCTTCACGTCGCCATCGAGCTGCAGCACGGTGTTGAGGGTACGGTCGCGGGTCGAGCCACCGGCACCGTAGGTGCAGGAGAAGAAGTCCGGCTTGTAGGAGGCCAGCTGACGCGCAGTGTTCAGCAGTTTTTCATGCCCGGCTTCGGTCTTGGTGGGGAAGAACTCGAAGCTGTAGCGGCGTTCTTGAGACATGGAGAGTTCCAAGCTTGAAGCCGTAAGCTCGAAGCCGGAAGTGGGAGCACCTGCGTGCTTGGCTTCCAGCTTCCAGCTTCTGGCTTTATTGGTTAGTAGCGATAGCTGTCCGGCTTGAACGGGCCGGAGGCGTCGACGCCGATGTAGTCGGCCTGCTGCTTGGTCAGCTGGGTGACGACGCCACCGAAGCCCTTGACCATTTCCAGCGCCACTTCCTCGTCCAGTTTCTTCGGCAGGACTTCCACGGTCAGGCGCTCGGCTTTCTTCTCGGCGGAGAGGTCGGCGAACTTCTGCTCGAACAGGAAGATCTGCGCCAGCACCTGGTTGGCGAAGGAGCCGTCCATGATGCGGCTCGGGTGGCCGGTGGCGTTGCCCAGGTTCACCAGGCGGCCTTCGGCCAGCAGGATCAGGTAGTCGTCGTTGGCCGGGTCGAAGGAACCGGCGCCGGTGCGGTGGACCTTGTGCACCTGCGGCTTGACCTCTTCCCAGGCCCAGTTCTTGCGCATGAAGGCGGTGTCGATCTCGTTGTCGAAGTGACCGATGTTGCACACCACGGCACGCTTCTTCAGCGCCTTGAGCATGCCGGCGTCGCAGACGTTGACGTTGCCGGTGGTGGTGACGATCAGGTCGATCTTGCCCAGCAGGGCTGCGTCGACGCTGGCTTCGGTGCCGTCATTGATGCCGTCCTTGTAGGGGGAGACCAGCTCGAAGCCGTCCATGCAGGCCTGCATGGCGCAGATCGGGTCGATTTCGGAAACCTTGACGATCATGCCTTCCTGGCGCAGGGACTGGGCGGAGCCCTTGCCCACGTCGCCGTAGCCGATCACCAGGGCCTGCTTGCCCGACAGCAGGTGGTCGGTGCCGCGCTTGATGGCGTCGTTCAGGCTGTGGCGGCAGCCGTACTTGTTGTCGTTCTTGCTCTTGGTCACGGCGTCGTTGACGTTGATCGCCGGGACTTTCAGGGTGCCGGCCTTGAGCATGTCGAGCAGGCGGTGCACACCGGTGGTGGTCTCTTCGGTGACGCCGTGGATGCGCTCGAGCATCTGCGGGTACTTCTTGTGCAGGATCTCGGTCAGGTCACCGCCGTCGTCCAGCACCATGTTGGCGTCCCAGGGCTGGCCGTCCTTGAGGATGGTCTGCTCGATGCACCACTCGTACTCCTGCTCGGTCTCGCCCTTCCAGGCGAACACCGGGATGCCGGCGGCGGCGATGGCGGCAGCGGCCTGGTCCTGGGTGGAGAAGATGTTGCAGGACGACCAGCGCACTTCGGCGCCCAGGGCGGTCAGCGTCTCGATCAGCACGCCGGTCTGGATGGTCATGTGGATGCAGCCGAGGATCTTCGCGCCCTTGAGCGGTTGGCTGGCCGCGTACTTGCGACGCAGGCCCATCAGGGCGGGCATTTCGGACTCGGCGATGATCAGCTCGCGACGGCCCCAGGCGGCCAGGGAAATGTCGGCGACCTTGTAGTCGTTGAAATCGGCAGGCGTGATGACAGCGCTCATGCGTACTCTCCATTCGTTGTGTGCGAATGGGCGCCGTTGATGCGTTTGGATAACGCCCCATCCGAGCCTGACAGACCCCTTGGAGAACAGGCCTGCTGCAGCGCCCCTCGGACAGGTGGCGGGCGCGGCCGATGGCCGCGTGAAGCCGGGGGATTATAGCTGCGCGAGGCGATCTGCCCAAGGTTTTCCGTCGTCCGGCGAACGAACTATCAGGGCGATCGATTTCGTTGCCGGGACAGCGCGTCGGGCCTCTGCCATGATCCCCGGCGTCATCGACGCAAGGAGAAGGACGCATGAATTTCCATACGCGCAAATGGGTCAAGCCCGAGGACCTCAACCCCAACGGCACCCTCTTCGGCGGCAGCCTGCTGAAGTGGATCGACGAGGAGGCGGCGATCTACGCCATCATCCAGCTCGGCAGCCAGCGCGTGGTGACCAAGATGATGTCGGAGATCAACTTCCTCAGCTCGGCCCGCCAGAGCGACATCATCGAACTGGGCATCACCGCCACCGAGTTCGGCCGCACCTCCATGACCATGCGATGCGAGGTGCGCAACAAGATCACCCGCAAGAGCATCCTCACCATCGACCGCATGGTCTTCGTCAACCTGGGCGAGGACGGCAAGCCCGCCCCCCACGGCAAGACGGAAATCACCTACATCCGCGACCAGTTCAAGGATTGACGGCTACCAGCGGCCGGAGGCACCGCCACCGCCGCTGGAACCACCGCCACCACTGAAGCCGCCGCCGGAGCTGCCGGACGAGCTGCCCGAGCTGCTGTCCGACGAGCTGCCGGAGGAGCCCGAGCCGCTGCCGAACTGCCAGGTCGACAGCGGCGCGATGATGAAGATGAACGCGAACAGGCCGATGAAGCCCGCCGTGAGGGTGAAGAACAGCAGCAGGTCGGTGGGCGTTAGGGTGACCAGGCAATACGCCAGGGTCGCCACCGTCACCAGGCCGACGCAGGCGAAGTAGCGCTGCCCGCTGTGCTGCCGCGCCCAGGGCCTGGGAATGCGTTTGACCAGGGCCGGTGCGATGAAAAACTGGGCGAAGAACAGAATCAGGCTGAACAGGTTGATGCTGTCCGCCTGGCGGTTGCCGCCAACCGGTTCCGGCAGCGCCTCGCCGCGCACCAGGGCCGATAGGGCATCGGTGCCAGCCTGGATGCCGCCAAAGAAATCGCCCTCGCGGAAGGCCGGGGTGATGCGCTCGCGGATGATGCGCGAGGCCAGCACGTCGGACACCGCGCCCTCCAGCCCGTAACCCACCTCGATGCGCAGCGCGCGGTCGTCCTTGGCCACCAGCAGCAGGATGCCGTCGTCCACGCCCTTGCGCCCCAGCTTCCACTGCTCGAACACGCGGATGGCATAGGCCTCGATGCTTTCCTCGCCGGTGCTGGGGATGATCAGCACCGCGAGCTGGGCACCTTTCTCCTTCTCCAGGGCAGCGAGCTGGTGTTCGAGGGCGGCACTCTGGCCGGCGTCCAGGGTGGCGGTGAGGTCGGTGACCCGCTGCGTGAGGGCCGGCACCGGCTGCGCGGCGCCGGCGCCGAGGCTGACCAGCACCAGCAGCAGGCTGAACAGTGAGGCGCGCATGGTCAGCCCTCGCGATGCGGCGTGGCGAAGTCGACCTTGGGTGCGACCGAGACCTCCGCCTCGTTGGCGACGCTGAAGTTGGCCTTGGGCTCGTAGCCGAACGCCATCGCGGTCAGGTTGCCGGGGAACTGGCGCACCAGCACGTTGTAGGCCTGCACGGCCTTGACGTAGCGCGAGCGCGCCACGGTGATGCGGTTCTCGGTGCCCTCCAGCTGCGCCAGCAGGTCCTGGAACAGCCCGTCGGCCTTCAGCTGCGGGTAGTTCTCGCTCACCGCGAGCAGGCGCGAGAGCGCGGAGCTGAGTTGGCCCTGGGCGTTCTGGAAGTTCTTCACCGCCTGCTCATCCGTGAGCTGGCCGGCTTCGAGGTGGACGCTGCCGACCCGCGCGCGGGCCTCGCTGACCTGGGCGAGCACGGCCTGTTCGTGGGTCGCGTAGCCCTGCACGGTGCTGACCAGGTTGGGGATCAGGTCGGCGCGGCGCTGGTACTGGTTGAGCACTTCGGCCCAGTCGGCCTTGACCTGCTCGTCGGCGCTCTGCATGGCGTTGTAGCCACAGCCGCTGAGCAGCAGCAGGGACATCAGGAGGATGGCGAATCGAGGCATGGGGGGGTTCTCGTCCGTGAAAAACACGCATTAGTACAGGCGATGCGCCCTGCGGACAATCGTGGCCATTGGCCGATGTGCCGATCGCCACGTTTTCCGCAGCCATGGACGCCGACCGTCGGAATCACCAGGCTCTACGCTCACCCTTCGTTCCTGGAGTCCACATGACCATCGCCTACTGGTGCGTGCTGATCGCGCTGTTCCTGCCCTACCTGTCCACCGCCGCGGCGAAGTTCACCGGAGGCGATTTCGGCCCTCGGCAGAACCATGATCCGCGTACCTTCCTCGCCGGGCTCGAAGGCTGGCGCAAGCGTGCCCACAACGCCCAGCTCAATGCCTTCGAGGTCACCCCGGCGTTCGCCATCGCCGTCGTCATCGGTCATCTCGCCGGGGGCGCCGAGCAGGGAACGCTGGATGCCCTGGCCATCGCCTTCGTGGCCAGCCGCATCGCCTACTTCATCTGCTACCTGGCCGACTGGGCGGCGTTGCGCTCGCTGGTCTGGTTCGCCGGCATGGGGCTGATCGCCAGCTTCTTCTTCGTCGCCGCCTGATCGGTCGCGCCGGGGCTCAGCGTTGCAGCTGCGCCTCGGCGGCGTTCAATTCGCGACGAGCCTCGGCCAGCTTGGCCTCGCGCTTGGCGATCTTGCCGGCATCGCCCTTGGCCCGGGCTTCGCGGAGCTCGGCCTCGCGCTCGCGCACCTCGGCGCGGCGCTTCTCGACGGCGGCTTCGCGGTCCCGGCGCAGGCCGTCATCGGTGCAGTAGGTCCGGACGCGCGCCAGGGCCCTCTGCAGGCCGGCCACCTGGGCCTCGTTGCCATGGGCGCGCGCCTGTTCGATGCGGGCTTCGAGGGCCTGGCGCTTCGCCGCGCAGCCGGTGAGCGGCGCCTCGGCCGCGTGGGCGATGCCCGCCAGGGCCAGGCCGGCGGTTAGCAGGAATGCAGTGGAATGGCGCATGGATCTACCTCGCTTGGATGGTGTCGGTTGCCTGCATTGTGACCGCGGATGCGCCGTCCCACATGGCTGATCGGGCTTTCCATGATCTGCGACAAACTGTCGCCACCCTTGGTATTTGCCGGGCATCTATCGATACTGTGCGCCCCGCCCGTCGCAGTACCCCGTGATCCGCCATGAAAAGAACGACCGCCCTGACCCTGCTTTGCGCCTGCCTGACTCTCGCCGCCTGCGGTGGCGTCGACCCCAACTCGCCGCTGGGCAAGCGCCAGGCGATCTTCAAGCAGATGCTGCACACCAGCGAGGACCTCGGCGGCATGCTGCGTGGCCGCGTCGAGTTCAACGAGCAGAAGTTCGCCGAGAACGCGGTGAAGCTCGACCAGCTGTCCCATGAGCCCTGGCAGCACTTCCCCAAGGTGCGTGACGAAGGCGACAGCGACGCCCGTGACGACGTCTGGCAGCGGCAGGAGCGCTTCCAGAGCCTGGCCCGCGAACTGGAGGCCGCTACCGGCCAGCTGGCTGCCGCCACGACGAAGCGCCCCCTGGCCCCGGACGCCATGGCACCGCTGGTGCAGAAGGCCGAGGACGCCTGCGAGGCCTGTCACAAGGAATTCCGCGCCTACTGAGGCGCGCCCGCGAAGCCGTCCACCTGCGCTTCGGCCAGGCGCTCGCGCAGCGCCTGCACCTCGGGGTGTTCGAAGAACGCCCGCAATTGACGCGCCCGCTCGGCCCCCAGCCCCGGGGTCGCTCGCCAGTCCGCTTCGCTGCGTGCGGCCAGGACCTCCCAGCCGTCTTCCAGGTCGGCCTTGCCGCTGGGCGGCAGGCCGAGGGCCTTGAGCCAGCGGGCGAAGGGCTGGCGCCTGGCTTCGGCTGTCGCCTCCCTGAAGCGCCGGGCATTGCGTTGGGCGAAGCCCGGTAGCCTGGCCAACTCTTCTTCTTCCAGCTCCAGCCAGTCCAGCAGGCCGTCCATCCTGCCGGCCGCCAGCAGTCGCTCCCAGGTGCCGGGGCCGACGCCGCGCATCGCCAGGCCACCGCTCCCGGACAGCCACTCCAGGCGTGCACGGAACTGCGCCTCGCAGCCGGGCGTCGGGTGCCAGCAGCTCAGGGCGTGCAGGGCGGCCGGGTCCGGCACCTCCAGCTCCACGCGCTCGCCTGCTCGCAGCACCACCGACTCCAGGCGCGGGATGGTCAGACCGGCCAGGGCGACGGCGACCTGGTCGCCGGGGCGGATGTCCAGTTCGCGCCAGTGCTCCAGGGAACCCAGGCTGACCCGCTGGATGCGCCGGTCCTCCAGGGTCACGGGCGAGAGCAGCAGGCGCGGGGTGATGCGCCCGGTGCGACCGACGAGGAATTCCACCCGCCGCACCTCGGCCAGGGCCTGGGCGAAGGGATACTTCCAGGCGATGGCCCAGTGCGGCGGCCGTGCTTCCCAGTTGCGCGCGGCGGGCACCACGCCCTGGCGGACCACCACGCCGTCGCTGGCGAAAGGCAGGCCGCTGCGGTACCAGTGCTCGCGACAGTGCGCCACCTGGTCGGCGCTTCGCACCGGCAGGGTATGGCGCTGGGTGTCGGCGAAGCCCAGGCGGGTCAGTCCGTCCAGGCGTTGCAGCATGCCGCCGGGGCCGCCCGGCCAGTCCCAGACGAACAGGCCGATGCCGCGTGCCTCCTCATCCCCCAGGCGTTGCCGGGCCATCAGCCCGGCGACCCTGCCCCGGGCGCCGCGTCCTCCGGCCTGCGCCTGCACGTGCCCGGGCAGCGACCAGTAGAGCTCGCCCTGCAGCACCAGGTCCCCCGGTTCGGCGAGGCGCTCGGGGATGGCCGGGATGCGCCGGGCGTTGGCCGTCCAGTCTTCGCCGCGCTCGCCATCGCCGCGGCTGATGGCTTGCTGCAGGCGGCCGCCACGGTAGACCAGGGTCACCGCCACGCCGTCCACCTTGGGCTGCACCCAGAGGTCGTCGCGGCCGCGCATCCAGGTGCGCAGCGCCTTGGCGTCCTCCAGCTTGTCGAGGCCGGTCTGGGCGACGGGGTGCGGGTGCTTGCCGCCCACCGTCGACAGGGGCTGCGTTTCCTGCGCCTCGGCCTGGGGGAAGCACTGGCGCAGTTCGGCGAAGCGCGAGCGCACCTGGTCGTAGATCTCGTCGGGGACCGGCGAGAGGCGGTCGCGGTGGTAGCTGTGCTCCCAGCCCGACAGCCGTTCATGCAGGGCGTGCAGCTCGCGCTTGGCGTGGGCATCGCTCCAGGGTGGGCACGCGCCGGCGGCGAGGGCGAGGCCGGGCAGGCAAAGGGCCAGGGCGAGCAGGTGGGTAGACAGGGGGTTGGGCATGCGGGCCTCCATGCGAACGATCCGGGCTCCGTGCCCGGGGGACGCAGGAATACACCTTGTGCGGGGTCATCGCTGGCGCGAACCGCGGGGCCCAGGGCGGGAGCTTGGCAGGTGGGAGGGCGGTGCAGCGCCAGGG